>CAIYXO010000839.1 GCA_903930165.1 uncultured Verrucomicrobiota bacterium
AGGCGACTCGAAAGTGCCCAGGGGATATGAGTTGGTGTTGCGAAATCAAATGCCAATCTTTTGTGACTTTTTCCAAGATTCAAACGATCGGTGTTGTGTTTTGATTATATACGAATTTGGTCTTGTGCGAGAGGGATTCGCTGTAGGTACGACAAATCTTCCACCCAGAGTTGGTCAACGCTTTAAGCTGTATCTTGGTAATGGGGTTTGGTATGTTTACGATACGCAGTGATTTGTGAGGGGAAGAGCGCGAGCGGACTCGCGCACTCCACGACGCTCGCGCGCTGCTTCCGGATGATGTGGTTGGGGCGTGAGTTTCCTGACATCATCTCCTATGGGCTTCTTTTGGAGGATTCCGAGGGGTTCGGGTAGGGAAGATTTGCGCCGGCTGAAGCCGGGACTCCGTACCTCAGAGGGGCCTTTGTTCCCTTGGCCCCCTTGGTTGTGAACTTCGCTTCGGTTCAGCGTGATGCGCAGGGTGTCGGGGCATCTCCGTGTCCTCCGTGTCTCGGTGGCAAAGCTCCCAATGTTTTCTGTGGGGCTCCGTGTCCGGAGGACGGTCTCGACAGGTCCGGGCCCGCCGAACCACGATGTTCCCAATCCTATGGCTCAACGCACGTTGCTCATCGGCATCGACTCCGGAACGCAGTCCACGAAGGCCCTGGTGGTCGATGCCACCTCGGGAAAGGTGCTCGGGCAGGGGAGCGGCGCCCATGACCTGATCAAGGGCCTGCCCGCCGGTGCCAAGGAACAGCATCCGTCCCAGTGGATCACCGCGACCACCCGCGCGATCCGGGCCGCCCTGAAGGAGGCCAAGGCCTCGGCCGCGGAGGTGGTGGCGATCGGCGTCAGCGGACAGCAGCACGGATTCGTCCCGCTCGACGCGAAGGGCGAGGTCATCCGTCCGGCGAAGCTCTGGTGCGACACCGTCACGGCGCCGGAGTGCGAGGAGATCACCGCGGCGCTCGGCGGTCCGAAGAAGGCGATCCAGGCCTTGGGCAACGCCGTCCTGCCGGGCTTCACGGCGCCGAAGATCCTTTGGCTGAAGAAGCATGAACCGGAGAACTTCAGCAGGCTCGCCACCGTCCTGCTGCCGCACGACTACCTGAACTTCTGGCTCACGGGTGAGAAGACGATGGAGTACGGCGACGCCTCGGGTACGGCGCTGTTCGACGTCCGCCGTCGGCGCTGGTCGGAGGCGGTGCTGTCGGCGATCGATCCCGGTCTGGCCGGAATGCTTCCCGCGGTCTCGTCCAGCGACCGTCCTGCGGGCCGATTGTGCGCGGCGACCGCCAAGGCGTTGGGACTGAAGCCGGGGGTTCTGGTCAGCGCCGGCGGCGGCGACAACATGATGGGTGCGATCGGCACCGGGAACACCCGCGAGGGCGTGGTGACGGCGAGCTTCGGGACGAGCGGGACGATCTACGCCTGCGCCGGCAAGCCGGTGGTGGATCCCAAGGGGGAGATCGCCGCCTTCTGCGATTCCGCGAACCAGTGGCTGCCGCTGCTCTGCACCATGAACGTGACGGTGGCCACCGAGATGGTCCGCAAGGACTTCGGCCTCGACCACGCGGCCTTCGAGAAGGCGGCCGCCAAGGTCGCCGCCGGCGCGGACGGCCTGGTGCTCCTGCCGTACTTGGAGGGAGAGCGCACGCCGAACGTCCCGGAGGGCACAGGCGTGTATTTCGGCGTGCGTCCCAAGACCTTCACCGCGGGCCATTTCGCCCGGGCGACGCTCGAAGGCGTGACCTTGGGCATGAACTACGGCCTTCGGCGCCTGGCGTCGTTGGGCGTCCGTGCGACGCAGGTCCGCGCGACCGGTGGCGGCGCGAAGTCGCGTCTGTGGCGCCAGATCATGGCCGACGTCTTCTCGGCCGAGGTGGTGACCCTGAAGGTGGCCGAGGGTGCGGCGTTCGGCGCCGCGCTCCAGGCCCTTTGGAGCTGGCGCCTCGACCGCGGGGATCGTGTGGGACTGTCCGAGATCACGGATCGCTTCGTGGCCTTGAACCGATCCGAGGTGGCCGAGCCCAACGCGAAGTCGACCGCGGTCTACGCCGAACTCCAGACGCTCCAGGACACGCTTTCCAAGGACCTCCGACCCGCCTTCGCCGCCCATCGCCGGATCGTCGGCTGAGAGCGTCCGGCGGGGACACGGATTTCACGGATCAACAAGGATGGATGGGGGCGGCCCTCCCATCCGGGCCTTGGCGGATCCATCGGAACCGAAACCGGGATGTCATCCGCAGATGACGCAGAGTTCCCCAGATCGAGTGAGGGGAGGCTTTCTGTGATCTGCGCCAATCTGCGAGATCTGCGGATGGTCAGGTCTGGGTCCGGGGCGGGGTGCGGATCGTCCGGAACTCGCGCCGGATCCCTTGATCTTCGGATCGCTTCCGCCTCTAGATTGCCGGGCCGATGACAGAAACCGAACTGCCCGCCCCGATTGCCGGATTCTTCCTGGCGCAGAACTCCGGAAACACAGCCGGGCTTCTCGATCTCTTCACCGAGGACGCGGCCGTTTCGGACGAGTCCCACACGTATCGCGCTGAAGCGATCCGGACGTGGATGGAAGCGGCGATCGCCAACTTCCGTCCGCTGCACGGCGAGGTCGTCGAAGTCGCCTCGATCGACGATCAGACGGAGGTGACGGCACGGGTCAGCGGGACCTTCCCGGGCAGTCCCATCCAGCTCAGGTATCGGTTCACGCTGCGGGACGACAGGATCGCAGCGCTGGGCATCGCGCCTTAGACCCTGCTGCGGGAACATGGAGCCGACGGAGCCGGTAACGCCAATGCTTCGGCGCCGTTTGGAATCAAGAATCGGGAATCAGGAATCCCGAATCAGTTGCGGCGGAACGGAATCTGGGGCACGGCGTTGGTCTTGGGCGTCCCGAAGTCGGCAGGCAGGTTGAAGCGGGTCCGGAGGGCCGCCTGGAAGGCCGGATTCACGTCGTCCGACGGCGCCAGCATGTCGCGCAGGACCTCCAGCTTGTAGTCGTTGAGCGGCGCCAGCGGGATGCGCTGCTGCATGCTCTTGTTGGTGGTCCGGCCCTGGTAGTTCTCATGGACCTTCGTCCCCAGGCGCAGGAGCGCCTCGCCGCGGTCCTCGTCTCCGTTCGCCAAGGCCACGAACGCCTGGGTGAGCAGTCCGGTGATCACCACCTTGATTCGGTCGGGCGAAGTCTCGTTGGCATCCTCGCTGACGCGGGCCACGGCGAACTGCTCCACCGTCATCGCCATCTGTTCGCCCAGGTCGGCGGCGTACTTCTTCTTGCAGTATTCCCACCACTGGGAGGCCTCGCGCTCGCGGTTGGCGGTGTAGAGGAAGTAGACGGCGTCCCGCAGGAAGTTCCGATGACCCTTGGCGAAGTGGTCGCCCATCTTCTCGTCGGCGGCGATCATGTCCTCGTAGGCCTTGCTGGCGTTGGCCACGATGTTGAGGTTCGGACCGAGTTCGATCGTCTGGCTGGCGATGTTGGTGAAGATGCGTCCGCGCTGGAAGGTGGTGAGCATCGACTGGAAAACGACGCGGCGCAGCGGGGCGCGGTCGGACTCCTTCTTGCACTCGGCGAGGCCGCGGTAGCCCCAATAGACCGCATGGGCCTCGGGCAGGCGCCACTCTAGTGGGCCGTACTTCTCGTCGACCTCCTTCATCACGGCCGGCAGCAGCTTGTAACGTTGCACGAGCGTGTCGACGCGGTTGCTGACCTCGAGAGTAGCGGGCTGAAGCAGGAGCGCGTAGTCGGGGCGTCCGCCGGGGAGGACCTCCTCCATGCGCTGCGCCCAACGGGCCTTGTAGGTGAGGTGGGCGTCGTCGAGGTAGGCGCCCATCTTGTGTTGGAAGATCCAGCCCAGCTCACGGTACATCATGACCTCGTGCGGGTTGTAGCGGAGCCCCTCGTCCCGGAGCAGTTCCAGTCCGCGCTGCACCCAGAGCCAGCGGTCCTCGGGCGAGGGGAACTTCACCGAGATGTTGTAGGCCATGTTCCAGGCCTGATGGACCCAGACGGTGGTGAAATGCGGCTGCAGCTTGGTGATCCAGTCCGCGAGCTGGACCGCCTCGAAGTACTTGCCGTCCTCCTGGAGCTCGGTGGTGCGGATCCAAAGCGCGTTGGCGATGAGGCCGCGGAATCCGCCGAGGGCGACGGTGGTGAAGGCGAGGATTGGAGGGGCGTTGCTGATGATCGCGGTGCGGGTCAGTCCGAGCGTCTCCCGGTCGTGGTTCAGGCGCGCCTGGCTGAAGTGCGACGCCACCAGGGCGAGGACGATCAGCAAAGACAGGATGGCTTTCCGGGCGGACATCAGAACTTGGTGGGGGCGGCGAGTTCGCGGCGGGTGAGGATGACCATGCCCGCGACAGAGACGGTTCCGCCGACGACGACGTTGATCACCAGGAAGGCGCGGAGGATCTCGCCCCAGGTGATGCTGCGTCCGGTGCTGAGGCTGGACACGGGGGAATAGCCGCCGACCTGGTCGATGAGGCGTTTGGCGTTGCCGTAGACGACCACGGAGAGCTGGTTGAC
>CAIYXO010000840.1 GCA_903930165.1 uncultured Verrucomicrobiota bacterium
CGTTCCTCTCCAGCAGGTGATGGCGCCGTACACGTCCGGTACGCGGATCCTTCCCGACCTCCCGGCTGGGCCACAGCCAGAACCAGTTCCAGCTTGTCGACGCCGAGGGATACTTCCGTTCCAAGGCCTCCGGCAGCCAGACACCGGGCTGCTTCTCCTCGCGGTCCTTCTGCCAAACCCGGCGTGCCTCTTCCATCTGCAGGCGGAGCGGTTCCACCAGGGTCTCCGGCAACATCGTTCGACGGTCCTTGTCCCCCTTGCCGCCCCGGACCACCACGAGTCGCCCGGGGAAATCCACGTCCTGGATCCGCAGCCGCAACGCCTCGACCAATCTCAGTCCGGTTCCGTAGAGCAGCCGACCGAAGACGTCCATCGGCGGCTCGAGCGCCCCGAAAAGGCGTCGGACCTCCTCCCGACCCAGTACGACCGGGATCCGGTGCCGCCGCCGCGCCCGTTCCATTCCGTCCAGTTCGGCGACCTCCAGGCCCAATACCTCCCGATGGAGGAACACCAAGGCGTTCAACGCCTGGTTCTGGGTCGAGGCCGAGACCCCGCCACGGACCGCCAAATCCGAGAGGAACTCCCGGAGCATTCCCGGATCGCAATCCTTCGGGTGCACCCAGCTTCCGTGACGATCCCTACAGAAGCGGAGATAGCGCCGGATCCAGCCCAAATACGCCTCTTCCGTCCTCCAGGCCATGTGTCGGAGCCGGAGGACTTCCCGGCACTGATCGATCAGCCGCAGCTTCGGATTCGGAACGATCCGCTCCCGGGGACGGCGGAACGTGTCGGGTTGCGGGAATCGGTCAGGTTGCGGGTTCATGACATGTAGGCGATGGGGTCGGTAACCTAACCCGAACCCGCTTTCCGCCCCCAAGCCCAGAAGCTCTGGGGACGCCACTCGCCCACCGTTCATCGCCCGCCACAACAACGCGTCGCCGTCTTGGATTACGGCGGCCCTCCGGCGCTTTGACCATTGTCAACCGGATGGGCCACGGAGACACAGAGCGCACGGAGAGGGACCCGCCCTGATCTGTCGGTTCCCTGGATCTTGGTGGAATGGGCGACCTGCCCGTTGCGGCGGGCGAGCAGATCGTCGCTTGCTCCCTTCGGAAACCAAAGCCTCGGATCCTGTCCCGCCCCCCCGACACCCAAGGACAATAGGCGAAACCCATCCATTCCATCTCGGCTCGAACCTGTTTCCCTTCAGGACCTTCCAACCAGAGCGATTTTTCCGGATACAACAATAGGCGAAACCCAACTCGACGAGTTCCCCGGCTCCCTGGGCGCCCCGGGCCCGTTCGAGCAGTGATATGCGAAACCCAAATCTTGACTCCCGTCTGCAACCGCCGACGCTCCAAAGAGTTCAAAGGAGCATCCAACCAGCCCGGCTTCATGCTAGGCGCAACTGGGTTGCGCCCAATACCTGTTAGGGATCAAGACGCACGTGGAGTACTCTGGTACAGTCGAGTCCTTGTTGGTTGCCTTCTGGGCAACATTTTCCCTTGTGCTTGCTTGGTTCGTGCGTCGGCGGTTCTACGTCTACTTTGCTTCAGTCGCGCTATCGGCACCGGCCATTGGCTATTCGATGGTTGGCTACGGATACTTGGAGATGGGCGGCATCTTCCACGCACTTTGCGCTGGTGTGTATTCGTTACCATTCCACTATTTCTTTCAACGTTTACGGCAGAGAGGATTAAAAACACGATGATGATCCCTAACAAGGCGCTCCAGCGAACAGCGGCGGACCGTCACCGTTGCAATCACAGCTTCTTGACGCCGCTGTC
>CAIYXO010000841.1 GCA_903930165.1 uncultured Verrucomicrobiota bacterium
AGGACTTCACCTGCTCCTTGTAGAACCACTGGAACTCACCGGGCGACTCGACCGGTCCGGGCAGGGTCTGGTCGTGCTCGGCGGCGAACTGGGCACAGGCGCGGTTCACCTCGCGCAGGTTGCCAAGGCAGCGCTCCAGTCCTGCCTTCTCCCGTGCGAGGGTGGCCGGAATCCAGACCACGGCCGCGAGCACGGTCGACACGGCGACGGCGGCGAGCAGGTCGGTGCGTGTGAAGCCGTCCTTCTTCGCCCGCCTGGAGCCGAGGATTCTCATCGGGCGTTGTCCATGAAGGTTCCTTCGAGCAGCGACTTGGCGTCTGCCCGACGGTAGAGCGTGTCGAAGGCAGGGCGTCGGTCGGACGGCTTCCCGGTGGCGGGAACCGGCGTGCGTGCGAGCACCGCGCCGTGGAGCAGGCCCATTCCGGCGATCCGGCGCAGGTCCATGACGGCCGGGATCGCGCCAGGGCAGAAGGCGACGACTGAGGCGCGGGGTCCGTCTCCGAGCGCGTTCCGCTGCTCTTCCGAGAGGAGCGCCGGTCCCAGGAACGAGACGACCACGTCGCCCGCCTTGGAACGGCGCAGGATGTCGAAGACATCCCCCTCGGGCACGCGCAGCGGCCTCAGCGGGTCCTCGGCGACGAGACGCAGGGTGGCCTCGGCGTGGCCGGCCTTGGCGAGGGCTCCGCGGAACGCGGACAGGGCGAGGTCCGCCGACGGCTGGGGAAACTCCGAGGTGTCCCGGGCGAACACCACCACGCGGCCGCCCGGCGCGACCCGGGAAAGGGTCTCCGCCGCGAGGGCCTGGCCGATCTCGGCGGCGGGGACGGCGTCGTCGGACGGGGCGACGTTCCGGGAAACGGCGAAGAGGACCATCGCCGCGGCGCCCGCGGCGGTGGCGAGAAGGGAGACGGCCTGGATGCCGCGGTGGTCGCGCATGGGATCCGTCGTCGGTTCAGAGCACGCCGCGGGGCTTGGAGAACACGACGTTGGTCAGTCCGCTGGCGAGCGCCTGGGAGATCGCGGAGCGGAGCGCCGGGGTCTTGGTGGTCTGCACGCTGCCGTCGGTCATGGCGAGGTTGCCGGAGCGGACGTGCAGGGTCTTGTCCCAGGCGGCGTCGATCGAGGTGCCGAGGAAGACGCTCCACTGCGGGTCGAATCCGCCGCCGCCGCCGGTGACGTTGGAATCCCCGGAGACCATGGTCTGCGGCTTGTTCTCGTCGGCCTTGAGTCCGGCGAAGTAGCTCACGTTGGCGAGGCCGTCGAGGTTGACCCAGTTGGTGCCGGGGCGCTGGACCTTCTCCGCCGGGCAGACGAGCACCTTCGGCGTGGAGAACTCGTTGGAGCAGGCTCGGAAGTGGTCCGCCCAATCCTCCGAGCCCGAGGTGCCGCCGTTGGTCAACCCCAGTTGCCACGGATACCGGTCGCCGTTGTCGTTCGCCCACATCCGGAGGCCGAGGCCGACCGTCTTGAGGTTGTTGATGCAGGCGACGTTCTTGGCCTTCGACTTCGCCGAGGCCAGCGCGGGAAGGAGCATGCCGGCGAGGATCGCGATGATGGCGATCACCACGAGCAACTCGATGAGGGTGAAGGCGTGCTGTCTCCGTGTGGGATTCATGGACGAGAAGGGACAGCCTAGCACGGAGGTTCACTCATGTAAGCCCCGAACGTGGTCCAAGCCCACCCTGGGTTGTCATGGCCGCCGCCGGCCCGAATCGGAAGCCCGTGTCTGCGGATCAGCGGTCCCATCGGGCACGAAGGGAATCTTCCTCGATCTCGACCGTCCCGCCGGCGCCCCGGAATCCGAGTCGGATCCGAACCGGTCTGGCCTCGGGGCCGATGCGCACGGGCAGCGCCAGTTCCACGTCGCCCTCCTTTCCGGGGCGGCTCCAGACCCGGTTCGTCGGCGAATCGAACTGCAGGAAGACGCCGCCTTCACCGCCGAAACCCGTGGGCTTGAAGGCTTCCACGCGGCCCCGGGCTTCCAGCCGTAGATTTCCGGCCGGCAGCGTCCCGGTCCAGGTCCAGCCGGCCACGACCGGACCTCGGGCGACCAGGCGCAGTCGTGCCGGGTGGCCCGGCGATTCGATCCGTTGCACCGTGGCCGCGTCGTTCTCCGCGTCGGCGATCCAGCCCTCCAGGCGGAGGCCAGCCACGGGATCGACCGTCCTCGGCTCGGAGGCCGCCCGCTGTTTCCGGAGCACCTCGTCGCGTCGCCGGATCTGCTCCAACAGCTCCTCGGTTCCCGCCTGGATCTCCTTCCAGCCCTTGGCGCCCACCTGAGACCGGAGCGCGTCCCGCCAGCCTTCGACGAGGGTTTTCAGCGCAGCGGGATCCTTCCCCTCTCCGGGTCCGGATAAGATCCGGGACTCCAGTCGCCGCAGCCCCTCCGGCGAGGCCGCCAACGCCGCCGCCGTGGGTCCGCCGAAGGAGGGAGGCCAAGGAATCTCGGTAGCCATGAACAAGCGGTCGAGACCGTGGGGAATCCAGCGGATACCGCGTCCGTCCCGTGGCACCCAGAGCCGGTAGTTGTTCCGTGCGAGCCCATACCCGTCGGCATGGCCGGCATGAAGTTCCACCGCGAGGAAGTCCACCAGGGCCGCCGCATCCACCACCGGCGCGGCCCGTTCCCAGCGGGTTCCCATGGGACCGCGATGCGACTCCAGGAAGCCGGAGGGAAGCATTCCGGGCGGGCCTTCAGGAAAGCGGGCCACCTCCCGGAACGCGACGACGTCCGGATTGCCGGCCTGGGGCTCGAACACCGATCCGGGGACCTCCCCGAAGGTGCTTCGGATCCATTCCGCGGTGCAGCCTTCGACCATCACGTACAGCCCGAGATCGCGTCCTTCCAGCATCACCTGCGCATGGCCCACGCGGGGGCAGGGGATCCCGGCCCCGGTGAACAGATGCCGTCCGAGGCGTTCGCGAAGCCGGCTCGGGTCCTCCACCGAGTTGTTCAGGTGCAGCTTCGTGGTCCCACCCGGGAACGCCCAGGCACCGGAAGTCTCGAGGGTGAGCGACGGCCGGTCGTCCAACGGACGGAAGCTGCCGAGGGTGCCCTTGAGCCGGAGTCCGATCTTCCGGGCCTCCTGCCCATCGAGGACAACCCGCGCCTCGACGTCCTGTCGGGGCCTTTCGCGGAGGGATTGGGCGGCTTGTGCGGCGAGGCGAAGCTCGACGCGGTGGACGGTGGGTGTCGGTCCGAACAGGTCGGCGGTGTCGGGTTGCCGCGCGTACGAGGACGCAAGGAACACGGCCATCGCCAAGGCCCAGGTCCAGCGAGGGAGCCAGTCCGAGGAGCCTTGGAGAAAGGCGTTCACGGCGCGCGACCGGCTTGGCGGACGATGGCCAAGGCGTTGGCGATGGGTCGCTCCGAGCCGTCGCTCGGCCGGTTGCGGACCGCGCCTCCCGCCCA
>CAIYXO010000842.1 GCA_903930165.1 uncultured Verrucomicrobiota bacterium
CTCGGTGCCGTTGACGTCGATGATGGTGGCCTTCTTGGTGCCGATCAGGGCCTTCACCTCGGCGATGCTGACGTCGGGATATTCGCCGGCGAAGGCGGTCACGGTCAGCACGGAGGCGGCGAGCAGGGCGACAAGTTTCTTCATGGATTCGGTTGGATTCGGATTGGACACCCACCGTGGACCGACGTCGGTTTCAGACGGTCGTCGTCGCGGCGGAACCTCGGGAAGTAAGTTCATGAAGGAGCGGTCGGCAACCGGAAATCTGGGTGGCAACCGGGTTGTCCATTGTCCGTGTCCCGTCGCCATTCCTCCGCGCCTTTGCGCGCGGCTTCCTTTCCGCAGGGCTCAGGAGCCGCGGTAGGCTTCGGCGAGGAGCGAGACCGGATGGACCACGCGGATGTTCAGGCCCGCTTCGCGGCAGCCGTTGACCACCTGCAGCAGGCAGCCGGGATTGCCGGTGGCCACGATCTCCGCGCGGGTCTCCGCGATGTGCGCCACCTTCCGGCGCAGCAGTTCGGCCGACATCGCCGGCTGGGTGAGGTTGTAGACGCCGGCGCTGCCGCAGCACCAGGTGGCCTCGGGAAGTTCGACAAGCTTCAGTCCCGGTATCGCCCGGAGCAGCGTCCTCGGCTGCGCCGAGACCTTCTGTCCATGGCACAGGTGGCAGGACTCGTGGTAGGTGACCGTGCGGACCCGCCCGCCGGGCGACGCCGGTGCCGGCGGACGGATGCCGGTCTGGACAAGCCATTCGTGGATGTCCCGCACCTTGGAATCCCAGAGACGCGCCCGATCGCGGTAGGCGGGATCCTTCGCCAGCAGATGGGAGTAGTGGCGCAGGTGCGATCCGCAGCCGCCGGCGTTGGAGATGATCGCGTCGTAGTGTTCGGGCGGGAACTGGTCGATGTTCCGTCGGGCCTGTTCCGCCGCGAGATCCACCTCGCCGTTGTGGGCGTGGAGGGATCCGCAGCAGTGCTGGTCCGACGGCGTCACCACCTCGCAGCCGTTGTGGGCCAGCACCTCGACGGTGTCCCGGTTCACGTCGCTGAACAGGAGGTCCTGCGCGCAGCCCGCCAGCATCGCCACGCGGAACCGCCGCTCCCCGACGGCGCGCGTCACCGGCGGCACGAGATCCTCGGTCCACGCCCCGCAGACCGTCGGCGTCATCGCCTCCAGCTCGCGCAGCCGCGCGGGAAGCAGGCGGGTCAACCCGGTCGCACGGACAGCCGCCTGGAGTCCGAGCCGTTGCCATAGCCGGAGGGCGAGCCCGACCAGCTTGAGCCGGCTCAGGTCGGTGAAGAGCCAGCCGAGGGTGATCCCGCGGATCGCGGTGCGCTGAGGCGTGGCCAATGCACCGGAGGACTCGACCTCGGCGCGGGCGTTCTCGAAGAGACGGGCGTAGTCGACGCCGGCCGGGCAGGCCGAGGTGCAGGCGAGGCAGCCCAGGCAGAAGTACATCTCCTCGCCGAAGGTCCTCGTCGCCTCCAGCTTCCCGTCCGCAATCGCGCGCATCAGGGCGATGCGTCCGCGCGGGGAGTTCCGCTCCAGCTTCGTGGCGTCGTAGGTGGGGCAGGTCGGCAGGCAGAGGCCGCAGTGCATGCACTGCTGGACCACCGAGTAGTCGAGGTCCTGGAGATGGGAGAAGGGCTTGGGCACGGGGGAATGGGCCGTCGGGCGTCGGGCTTCAGGCGTCGGGCCGGCTGGCCTCACAGTACTTGGGACCAGGAGGCGGGATCGCGCAGCAGGATCTCCCGGAGCACGCGAACGGGTGGCGCACCGTGGGAGAGGATCGCGTCGTGGAAACGCTTCAGGTCGAACCGCTCGCCTTCCTGGCGGCGGAGGTCGTCGCGCAGCTTCAGGATCTGGAGCTTGCCCAGCGTGTAGAAGCAGTAGCCGGGATCGAAGGTGCCGCGGATGGCCTCGCTGCGGGCGGGACGCTCCTCGTAGTAGGCGTTCTCGACGAAGAACCGGGTGGCCGCGTCCACGCCCATGCCCTGGCAGTGCATCTGGACGGAGCAGCAGAGCCGGCAGAGCCGGAGCAGGGCCTCGCTCGACTGCGCCATGCGGTAGCTCGCCCAGCGGCGCCGTTCCTCCGGGGTGGGATTGGCGGGATCTGCGGGCGCCCCGAAGCCGGCCTCGATCAGGAGCTGCTCCGTGTAATGCGCCCAGCCCTCGACGAAGGCGTAGCTCGTGAACACCTTGCCGACCGGCCCGACCGGCGAGGCGTTCAGGGCGAGGAACTGCACGTAGTGCCCGGGATACGCCTCGTGGATGCTCACCACGTCGGTGGTGTAGTAGTTGAAGGCGGTGAGCCACTCGTCCTTCTGGGCCTGGGGCCACTCCGGTTCCGGCGGTGTGACGTAGTAGTAGGCCTCGGTCGCCTTGCGCTCGAACGGCCCCGGGGTGTCCATCGAGGCGAACGACGTGGCGCGGAACGGCGGCAGGGTGTGTTCGACCCGCGTGCGCACCTCGCTGGGGATGGTGAGCAGGTCCTTCGCGACCACGAACGCCCGGATCGCCTCCAGGTTCCTGCGCGTGTCGGGCAGGAGGGACTGCTCGGTCGGATGGTCCTTCTGGATCTCGCGGAACACCTCCGCCGGCGGCCGGGTCGGATCGATCTCCTTGGCCGCCGCGGCGAATCGGGCCTGCTCGGCCCGCAGTTCGCGCAGGCCGGCCTCCAGCACCGCCTCCGGCGTCAGGTCGACCATCTCCGTCCTCAGCATCTCCATGTGGCCCGCCCTGCCGATCGCGAAGCGGTCGTGCGCCCCGGGAAGACGCGTCTCGCGCAGCCACGCGGCGTAGGACCGCAGCTCGGCCACCGCACGGGCCGAGGTCGCGGCGAAGGAGGCGTTCAACCCGGGGTCGCCGCTCTGCGCCGCCACCGCCGCCACGTCCTTCTCGAGGAACGACGCGGTGCCCTCGGCGATCTCGACCGCGGTCTCGACCAGCGGACGCGCGAGCGAGGCGTCCAGGTTCACGCGCGCCGCGGCGAACAGGGCCGGGGCCGACTCCAGCACCGATCCCATCATGCGCACCCGGTCGCGCAGCGGCGCGAAGTCGCGCTTCAGGTACACGCTCACGTCGAGCGAGCCCGCGTAGAACATCGGGTTCCGCCACGGCGCCTGCACCGTCGCCAGGCCCCACCGCGCGTTGGCCACCGCGGTCTGGAGCACCGCGAGTTCCCGACGCTGGCCGGCGTCGAGCTTCGACGGCTTCACCGCGGACAACGCCAGGTCCGCCGCCTTCAACCGCCGGATCTCGTTCTCCAACGCGGACCGGTCGGGGACGACGAAGCGTCCGTCATGCTCGTGCAGTCCCATGGCGACGGCCTCGAGCGGACGCGCCGCCTCGTGCGACGCGATGTAGGCTGCGGAGAACCGGTCGAAATCCGCCGAGTGGGGCCCACCCCTGCGAGCGGTGTCGCCGGTGTGGCAGCCGCCGACCAGCGCCAACGTCGCGAGGAGAACGCGTTTCATCGTCCAAGGATGAAACGGGTCGTCGTCGAGGCAAGACAGGATCCGACGCCGGCACGGTCACGGGCGTCCGGCCGCGTCCAGCAGCCGACGCGCGGCCTGGGCCAGCTCCACCGATCCCGGGGTGTCCGCATGCACGCACCAGGTCGCCACCGGCAGGCGAAGCTCCGTTCCGTCGGCCGCCTTCACCGAACCCGCGGACAGCCAACCGTCGAGCCGCTCCAGCGCCGCCGGCGGTTCCAGCAGCGCGCCTTCCGCACCGCGCGGCACCAGCCTTCCGTCGGGATGGTAGCCGCGGTCCAGGAAGCCCTCCGGGAGGAACCCGATCCCCGCCTGTCGCGCCGCCTGCTCCGCGGCCCGGCCCGGTTGTCCCACCCACACGGTGCCCGGATGTTGCCGGGCCAGGACGGAAGCCGTCACGGCGGCCAGCGCCGGGTCCTGTTCCACCGCATGGTAGAGCGCGCCGTGCAGCTTGACGTGGTGCAGCCGGATCCCATGGCGTCGCGCCGCCGCTTCCACCCGCGGAATCTGCACGAGCAGGAGCGCCTCCAGTTCCGCGGCCGACGGGGCCGCTCCGGCCCGTCCGAAACCGCCGGGAAGACCCGGATGCGCCCCGATCCCGATCCGCAGTTCCAACGCCGTGGCCACGCAGAATCCGATGGAGTCCTCGTCGCCGGCATGGCCGCCGCACGCGATGTTCGCGAGATGGACCGCCCGAAGCAGCCCGTGCGTCCGTTCCCGCGGCTCCCCCTCGCCGAGGTCGCAGTTGAGGAGCGGCTTCACGTGAGTGCCTCCCATCCCATGGGTTGCCACACCACGCTTCCGCCGGGAGGTGTCTGGGCCACCTTCCACAGGTCCCGCGGATCCACCCAGCCGATCTTCGGATAGCCGCCCAACGTCGGGCCGTCGGGCAGGGTCACGATGGGCCTGCCGTCGGGTGGCACCTGGACCGATCCGGGGAGCACGGGTTCGGATTCCAGGTTGCCCGTCGGCACGGGAATCCCGGAGCCGGCCAGCCGGTATCCGATCCGGTCGGATCGGGGATCGACCGTCCACGGGCCGCGGAGGAACCGCTCCACGGCCTCCGCGCCGAAGGCTCCGGCCTGCGGACCCGGCCAGACGCGCACCGTGCGTTCACGGCGGCCCGGGATCCGCACCGGATCGATCCAACGTCCGGCGCCTGCGAGGCCTGGGGGAAACGGATCCGAGCGGCCACGGAATCCCTGGCCGGTGAGCGGGGAGGCCCCGAGTCCGGCGCGCGCATGGTGCGCGGCGGAGCCCAGCACACGGGGAGCCTCGACGCCTCCGCGGATCGCAAGGCAGCTCCAAACCCCGTCCGACGCGCC
>CAIYXO010000843.1 GCA_903930165.1 uncultured Verrucomicrobiota bacterium
GACAACGCGGTGAAGTTCACTCCACAAGGCCACATCGTCCTCGAGGCGGCCGTCGCCCCGGGCGGCCTGCAGTTCCTGGTCCGTGACACGGGTATCGGGCTCACCGAAGCGCAACTGGGGTGGATCCGCATCCCCTTCGCCCAGGCGGACGGCAGCCGCACACGCCGCCATTCGGGAATCGGAATCGGTCTGCCGCTGGCTCGTCGCTGGGCCCAGGCGGGCGGCGGCAGCCTGGAGATCGACGGCGCACCCGACCGGGGCGTGACCGCATCGTTCCTGGTGGTGGCCCGCCCCTCCTGCTGAATCCTTCCACGGAGAAGGACGCGTTTCTCCCGAAGGAAGCGAAGACACGTCGTCCGTTGGAGCAGGGACCGGTTTGGCGACTACCGGTTGATGTTCCGTCCAACCACGGGAAAGCAACGGCTTCCTCCCCGCTCCTCCGCGGTTCAGGCCGCCTTGCGCAGCGCGAAATCGGAGGCCTCGTGGTTCATCCGCTCGACGTCCGCCTCGAACTGCTCGAGTCGCGCCGCACAAGCCGCCATGCCCTGGCGGGCCGCGGTCTCCTCCAGCCAGCGAGCCTCGGCGGCCAGTTCGTCCGAGCAGAAGTAGGAGATCGCTCCCTTGAGCTTGTGGGCGGCCCGGACGAAACGCGCCTGGTCCGACGCCTTCCATGCCTCGCGGAGATTGGAGAGGTACGAGGCGCTGTCCGCCAGGTAGACGGACAGCAACTCGTGCAGCAAGGCCTCCTCGCCCATGCATCGGGGCAAGGCGGTCTGCGGATCGAAGGCACCACGAGAGGAAGGATTCACAAAGGGGATGGGGTGGATCTCGGGAACCGGCCCCGAAACAGGTTGGGAAGTTTCAACGGGCTCCGGCGGGGCAGCAGCGGACGGCGCGACGGAACCCAGGATCCTTTCCAGCGCGCCCGCCTCGATCGGCTTGCTGATGTAGTCGTCGAGGCCGGCCGCCAGGCACTTCTCCCTGTCGCCCTTCATGGCCATCGCGGTCATCGCGACCACCGGGATGCGGACACCCGTCCGCGCCTGGACCTCCCGGATCATCGCCGTGGCCTCGAACCCGTCCAAGTCCGGCATCTGGATGTCCATGAAGACGATGTCGAACTGCCGGGAAGCGTAGATCTCGACGGCACGACGTCCGCCGTCGGCCTGGGTCACCGTGTGGCCGAGCTTCTCGATCTTGGCCTGGGCGATCCTCCGGTTGACCGCGACGTCGTCCACCACCAGCACCCGGAGGCTGGGACCTCCCGCGGGACCGGTCGCCGCCTGCGAGGCGGCGTCACCGACAGGGTCGCGGCGACGGGTTCCCACGATGCGCCGGATCTCGCGCAGCAGCTCGGGTTGGCTGATCGGCTTGATCAGGTAGGCGGCGAGGCCGAGCTCCCGGCTTCGACGGGCGTCCGCCGTGCGATCCGAGGAGTGAGCATCATGATCGTCGAACCCGCCATCGCCGGGTCGTTGCGGATCGCGGCCGCCACCGCGAAACCGTCCATCTCGGGCATGTTGCAGTCGAGCAGGATGACGTCGAACCGGCGCGAGGCCTCCGACGAGACCCGGAGGGCGGCGAGGCCGTCCGGTCCGCTCTCGGCCAGGGTCGGCAGCATGCTCCATTGCCGGACCATGTCTCCGAGGATGCGCCGGTTGGTCGCGTTGTCGTCGATGACCAGCACCTCCATCCCGGACAACGCCGTGACGTCGGCAGGAACGGCCGCCGCCGTGCCGTGGCGGTTGAACGGGAGCACGAAGTGGAAGGTGCTTCCCTTGCCCGGTTCGCTCTCGAACCAGATGCGGCCTCCCATCATTTCGACGAGGCTGCGGGAAATCGTGAGCCCCAGACCCGTTCCGCCATACCGGCGTGTCGTGGAGGCGTCGGCCTGGTTGAAGGCGCCGAAGATGGAGGGCTTCTTCTCCTCCGGGATGCCGATGCCCGTGTCCCGGACCGAGAAGCGGATCCAGGCGGCGTCGCTTCCGGCCGGCGCCGGGTCGGACTTCACCGTCAGCTCCACCTCGCCCTTCTCGGTGAACTTCACCCCGTTGGTGACCAGGTTGGTCAGCACCTGACGAAGGCGCAGCGAGTCGCCGACCAGCGAGTCGGGCACGCCGGGGTCCACGGTGGAAAGCAGTTCAACACCCCTTTCGTCGGCCCGGAGGCCCAACATCCGGAGCAGGTCGCCGACCGACTCGCGAAGCCCGAACGGAACCGGGTCCAGCTCCATCTTGCCGGCCTCGATCTTGGAGAAGTCCAGGATGTCGTTGAGGATGTTCAACAGCATCGATCCCGATTTCCGGACGCTGGTGACGTAGTCCCGCTGGACCTCGCTGAGGCCGGTCTCCTGGAGGAGGTCGGTCATCCCCAGCACGCCGTACATCGGGGTGCGGATCTCGTGGCTCATGTTCGCCAGGAACTCGCTCTTGATGCGGCTGGCCGTCTCGGCGGCGTCCCGGGCCCCTGAAAGCTCGCGATTGGCCGACTCGAGGTCCGCGATCCGTTCCTTCACGGCCGAATCCACGGCGTTCCTCGCATTCGTGGCATCCTTCAACGCCCGTTGGGCGCCAGCCGCGGTCCTCACGGCCTGTCGGATCTCGATGGGATCCGCTTCGGGCCGGAGCACGCTCCAGCTCCACTCTTCGAGCCCGGCCATCTCCGCGAGGGTCTGTACCGCTTCCGGGTCGGTGCTCACGAACACGAACCGCACCCCGGGGCAACTCGCCTCCCATGCGTGGAGCAGCTCCGATTCGACATCCCCGGACAGGACGACGACCGCAGGCTCCTGTCCCTGGGAAAGGCGGCCGGGGCCCGACGAAGAAGGCAGGATCCGGAAGGTGTCGCGCGCGGCGAGAATCCGGGTCACCGCGGCCTCCATCGGCGCCGGAAGGGCCACCAAAACGTTCGTCTGCGGGCTTGGGCTCATCGGGTCTGGGGCGGCGTCCTTCGACCGGACACCTCCCCTGGATCACATCGGCACGGCAACCCGGGAGTTTAGGACCGGTTCGGGTTGTTCCGGGTCGGGGAGCAATCCGTCCAGAATCCCATTGCTGCCCGCCCGCACTGACCTATTCTCCCGCTTCACTTTTGAGTTGAATGAACGCCGAACTGACTAAGAAAGCGCTGGAGCTGATCGTGAACCCGAATCTGCTGGTCAACCTGGTCTCACGCCGGGTGCGACAGTTGAACGCGGGTGGCGGCGCCATGTCCCGCCCCCTGGTCGAGCCGCCGGTGGGTGCCGGACTCGCCGACATCGCCCTCCTCGAGATCATCGAGGGCAAGATCACCTACGAGATGGTCGACGAGGACGGTGTCCCGTTGGTCGCCCCCGAGACGGTCAAGCCGACCCGCCGCCGCAAGAAGTCCGCGGCCTGATCGGCCCCCGGCACAACGCCCTTTCCACCGGCGCCGGAGAGCCTCCTCTCCGGCGTCTTCTTTTCCGATGTCCGACATCGTCACCAACTCCAAGGCCCGCCGGGACTACCACATCCTGGAGACCTTCGAGGCCGGCCTGGTGCTGCGCGGCACCGAGGTGAAGTCGATCCGCGCGGGCAAGGTCCAGATTGCCGACTCCTTTGCCCGGATCGAGAAGGGACAGGCGTGGCTCTACAACACGCACATCGACGAGTACGGATTCGGAACCCACGAGAACCACGCCCCGAAGGCCCCGCGGAAGCTGCTGCTGAACCGTCCCGAGATCCGCAAGCTGGAGGCCGCCGGAACCGTCAAGGGCCAGACCCTGGTGCCGCTTTCCCTCTATTGGAAAGGCAGCAGGGTCAAGGTCCTCCTGGCGGTCGGAGCCGGCAAGGCCGAATACGACAAGCGGCAGGACCTCCGCAAACGGGAGGCCGACCGCGAAATCCGCAGGGTCACCTCGGAGCTGCGCCGGCGCTGAGCTCGCGCGCGAAGGTCGGCACGACGGGCCCTGCAGGTCTCAAACGTTCCGCGACGACGGCAGGCGACCGACGTCTTCGTAGGCGGCCGAGGGAACCGGACGGAGATCCCAGATCAGGCCGGCGAAGGAGAGGGCCTTCAGGAGGTAGTAGGTGATGTCGAGCTCCCACCAGTAGAAGCCCTGCCGGACACAACCCATGTACTTGTGGTGGTTGTTGTGCCAGCCCTCGCCCAGCGTGATGAGGGACAACAGGAAACTGTTCCGGCTGTCGTCACCGGTGTCGTAACGCTTCCGGCCGAAGACGTGGGCCATCGAGTTGATGCAGGCCGTGCCGTGGAACAGGAAGGTGGTGCTGACGAAAAAGCCCCAGAACAGCATCTGGCCGCCGGTCACCCCCAGCGACGGAACCTTGGCCTCCAGCAGGATTCCGAGAAGGAACAGAGTGGTCGCAAACAACACCGGCACCAGCACGTCGAACCGGTTCAGGAAGACCAGTTCGGGGTACCGGGCCAGATCCTTGATGCGACGGTAGTCGGTCGGGAAGTTCTTGGAACTGGTGATCCAACCGATGTGGGACCAGATGAATCCATGCTGCCGCGGAGAATGCTTGTCGTCCTCCTCGTCCGAGTGCTGGTGGTGATGGCGATGGGTCGCCGCCCACCACAGGGCTCCGCGCTGGACACAGCATCCACCCCATACCGCGAAGACGAACTGCATGAACCGCGAGGTGCTGAAGGTGCGGTGCGAGAAGTAGCGGTGGAAGAATCCGGTCACCGCGAACATCCGGATGAAATAGAGCGCCACGGCAGTCAGGACCGCGGTCCAGCTCCATCCGACCCAGA
>CAIYXO010000844.1 GCA_903930165.1 uncultured Verrucomicrobiota bacterium
CCTGGGTCGCCTGGCGCAGTTCCCCGACCTACTGCGGTTGGGCCCCCTTGCCTCCGGAATGCCGTTGGAATGCCAGCGTCGGCTTCTCCTGGGTGAATGGGAACAGCGCCGTCAGCATCGGGTTCGGCATCGGTTCCAGCGCCTGGTACGCGACGACCTGGGATCGCTTCTGTGATCCCCACCTGTACCACCACCGCTTGCCACGCCAGCGCGCCGAGCAGTTTGTTCGCGAAAGCAATGTCCAGGTCGCTAATGGCCAAGGAGTCAATATCCGCGGCAACAACAACACGGTGATCATCAACAACGGGATCACCCGCGAAGAAGTTCAACGTCACAGCCGCGAAGAAATCAAACGCACCGAAATGCGGGACGTGAAGAGCCCGGCTGCGGCCCATGCCTTTGCCAGCTCCCGGCCCAACCCTTCCGGAGGCCGACCGGCCGAAGTCGCCGTGTACCGCCCTACGGTGCCGGTTCATGATTCACGCCCGCCGGAATCCGTGCTCAAGCGGCCGGAGATTTCCCGCATGGCCCCTCCGTCGTCCTCCAGCAGTTCGGTGGACCGCATCGGCATCGCCACTCCCAATTCGCGACCGCTGACGGTTCCGTCCGGGGGCGGCTCACTGAATCCCAATCGACCGGCCAATATACCGGCCAACATCCCGGCGGCCGGCCTGGCCCCCTCGGCATCACCCAATCGGCCCGCACCGGTTCCCGCCGGCATCCCGACAGAACGAATGACGCAAACCCTGCCTCCGACGACCCGCCCCAGCAGCAGTGTTCCCTCGACGGTGGCTCCGAGGATTTCGACCACACCCACGACTCCGGCCACCACCGTCGTGACCCCTTCGCGCCCGGCAGAATCCCGCAGCACGCCCATTCCGCGCACGGAATCCAGCGCACCGTCGGTGTCTCCGTCTTCACGCCCGATGGTCATCCCGAACGCAGGGGTCTCCTCAAGGCCCGCGACAATCCAACCGACACCGTCGGCATCCACCTTCGCTCCGGCCCCTTCGGCCCCGCCGATAGCCCGTCAGGAAGCCTTCCGATCGGCCCCAGCGCCTTCTGCCTCACCGTCCTTTTCCCCGTCGCCAGCGCCCTCCATCACGCTGCCACCCAGTGCCATTCAGAGCCGTCCTACTCCTGTGGCCCCAGCTCCGGCTCCCTTCGCACCGGCCCCGGCTCCCAGCTTCGCTCCGTCGCCGCGCCCGTCTCCTGCCCAAATCCCGTCGGCTCCGTCGGCTCAGCCGTCCCCTGCGTTCCAACCGTCACCCCGGCCCGCGCCGTCGGCGGCGCCTTCACCGGGTCCGGCTCCCTCAGGCCGCCCGGGTCAGCGCGGCCCTATCGAACGGTAATGGCGGCCAACAACGATTCTTCATCGTTATGAACCGGACGATCTTCCTGCGAATCCTGCTGTTGGGTTGGATCCTCACCGTTCCGCGTCTGTTGACGGCCCAGGACTTCACCACGCCTAAAAGCGCCGGCACCGGCGGGCGCGTGATCTTCGAGACCGGCTTCGAGCGGTTCGAAGGGTACGACCCCGCGCTGGACTTGGTGGATGCGCTGGGGCGTGGTCAAAACGGTTGGATGGCCGTGGGCCAAGGTGGCAACGGCTTGCTCACCAACCTCATGGACGGCTTCACGGGCCAGTACGCTTACGTCGGCTATCAGGGGCCGACCAACAGCAGCAACAGCGTCAATTTGTTCCGTCCCTTCCAATTGATCCCGGATACGAACTCGCTGCCCGTGGTGGTCTTCCAGGTGACCTTCAGCCTTCGGGATGATTCCCCATCGGGATCTGCATCCGACGAC
>CAIYXO010000845.1 GCA_903930165.1 uncultured Verrucomicrobiota bacterium
GCCGTCGGCATTGATGCGAACGAGGCCGGTACCGTTGGCGGCCACCAATCGGGACCCATCGGGTGACCATGCCGGCAGGACGTCCGAAGCACCGATGTTGCCGTTGCCCACGGCGCCCGGCAGTCCAGCCCGCCCGCTTCCGTCGATCGACGCGGTCAGGAGGCCGTCGGTCTGCAGGTTGTGGAAAACGAACCGCGTTCCGTCCGGGTGCACCGAAGGGGCGTCGTCCCAGCAATGGGTCTGGAACAGCTGAACCTCCCCGGTACCGTCACGATTCCGACGGTAGATGCCGCAGCTCCAGTCGTAGACATATCCAGAGCCGTCCCGCAGCCAGTCCATGCCAACCAACGGCTGGTTGTTCTCCTGGATCCGCGTCTCGGTTCCATTCTGGAGATTGCGAATCCAGACCGAGCTGTAGTTGACCTCTCCGGCCGGCCCCCGTCGGAAAAGCAGATGGTTGCCATCCGGTGACAGTCGGGGACGAGTTCCTACGGTGACGGGGATATCGCTGGATCCGTTACCGTTAGCGAAATGGATGATTCCTGTGGCGGCGTCTCCGGAACTGTAAACGATGGTTCCGGGGATGGTGCCAGACGGAACTCCTTCCGATCTGGCGGTGCAGGCCAAACTTGCGAGCAGGACGGGGAGGAGGAACGGATTCGCTCGGGGCGCGGGGGTTGGACTCACGGTGGGGTTCCTTCGATTCGGGTGCTGGTACAAGGACTGGGCTTCTACAGGGTTGAAAGCATCCGGTTCACGGGTTCGACATGGAATGTCGTACCAGTGGGCGCCGGATTCTCACCCCTGAGGATTATGCATAAGACGGACCGGGTTACCGGCGATCTGCAAGTATTCCTTCAGGGTGGGCGCGCCTTTGCCGGTTTGTGGAGCCGGACACTCGTTCCGGGAATGCCCTTTGCCGTCGGTCGGCGGCGATGCAGGGTTCGCGCGGTGAAGCTGTTGTTTCTGGGTGACATCGTGGGGGAACCGGGGCGTCGGGCGGTCCGTGTCCTTTTGCCGGCCCTCCTGGCGCGGGAGGAGATCGGATTCGTGGTCGCCAATGGCGAGAACAGCGCCGGAGGCAGCGGGATCACCGGGGCCATTGCCACCGAGCTTTTCGGCTACGGCGTGGATGTCATCACCACGGGAGACCATGTCTGGGATCAGCGTGAGACGGCCGCCCTGCTGGCCAAGGAGCCGCGTCTCCTGCGTCCAGGGAACTACCCGTTGGAGGTGCCGGGAGCCGGAAGCGTCGTCGTTTCCAAGCCTGGCCTGCCGCCCGTGGCGGTCTTGAACCTCCAGGCGCGCACTTTCATGCCGGCGATCGAGAACCCCTTCACTTTGGCGGCGACGATGGTCCAGTCGCTGCGGACCCAGGCGCCGGTGTTGTTCCTGGATTTCCATGGCGAGGCGACGTCGGAGAAGATCGCCATGGGGCGCTTCCTGGATGGGAAGGTTTCCGCGGTGGTCGGAACGCACACCCATGTCCAGACCGCGGACGAGCAGGTGTTCCCGGGTGGCACAGCCTATCTCAGCGATGCCGGATTCACCGGTCCCCACGATTCGATCCTCGGCCGTGAGGTGGCGCCGATCGTCAAACGTTTCCTCACCAACATGCCCCAGCGCTTCGAGGTCGCCTCCGGTCAGGTCCGTCTGCAGGGAGCGATCATCGACATCGACGAGTCCACCGGCCGGGCCCGTTCGATCCGGCGCGTTTCCGAACTTTTGGAACCGGTGGCAACGCGCTGAGTCCCCCCAGGCCCCAATTCTCGAATCATGGCGCGCAGCAACAAAAGCCAATGGGAGTTCGACAGCGACCTGTTCGGCGCCCCGGGCGGTGCTGTGCAGAAGCCGGAATCGGTCACCGAACTGACCCAGAAGCTGAAGAAGTCCATCGAGGGCGGATTCGCCAACCGTCGCGTCGCCGGTGAGGTCTCGAACTTCCGGCTCCAGTCTTCCGGACACGCCTACTTCGTCCTCAAGGATGCCGGTGCGCAGTTGGCCTGCGTGTTGTTCCGCGGACAAGGCGGCCCGGACCGGCAGAGCCTCCGGGATGGGGCCCAGGTGGTCCTGTCCGGAGACCTGACCGTCTACGAACCCCGCGGCAACTACCAGCTGAGGGTCTCCGGGGTGGAGCTGCAGGGCGTCGGCGCGCTTCAGGCGGCTTTCGAAAGGCTCAAGGCCCGGCTGGCGGCGGAAGGATTGTTCAACCCGGAACGGAAGCGTCCGCTGCCGCGCTTTCCCATGCACATCGGCTTGGTGACTTCTCCGACCGGAGCCGCCATCCGGGACGTGCTCCATGTCCTGCAAAGGCGATTCCTGCCCGAGATCGTCCTCGAACCGGTCCGCGTCCAGGGGCAGGGCGCCGCGGAGGAGATCGCCGGTGCGATCGCGCGCCTCAACCGCTTCGCCGCCCAGGGCGAGCCGCTGGACCTGATCCTGGTCACGCGGGGTGGGGGCTCCATCGAGGACCTCTGGTGCTTCAACGAGGAGGTCGTCGCCCGCGCCATCGCCGGATCGCAGGTGCCGGTGGTTTCGGCGGTCGGACACGAGATCGACTTCACCATCGCGGATTTCGCCGCGGACCTGCGCGCCGCGACTCCCAGCGCGGCGGCGGAGGTCATCACCCAGGATGCCGTGGAAAGCCGCGTCTTCGTCCAGGA
>CAIYXO010000846.1 GCA_903930165.1 uncultured Verrucomicrobiota bacterium
CTCCACAACGATGCCCCGCTCCGCTCCTGCCTCTATGAGGCTCGGGTGATGCACCATCGACTTGAGCCACGGGTGCACCGCTTCGAGTACGGGATCTTCCTGTCCTGCCTCGACCTCGACGAACTCGACGCGCTGGATTCGCGCCTGCGTTGCTTCAGTCACAATCGTCGCAACTGGTTGGAGTTTCGGGATTCGGATCATCTCCCTCATCCGGACGGCGAAAAACGCGATGCAAAAACCGGAACGAAAAACGCCCTGAAAGCCTGGCTCGGTCATCAGGAAATCGTTCTGGCAGACGACGACAAAGTCCTGCTGGTCACCTTGCCCCGGATCGCCGGCTATGTGTTCAACCCGGTCAGCTTCTATTTTTGTGCCAAGGCCTCGGGCGAAGCGATTTGCGCGGTGGCCGAAGTCGGCAACACCTTCGGCGAACTGAAGCCCTACGTGGTCCCGCTCGAGGCCGATCGCAATGGCACATCGTTCCGCTGCATCGTGCCGAAGCACTACTATGTGTCACCGTTCACCGCGCTGGACGTGTGCTTTGATTTTCAACTCCAGACTCCGGGCCCCGGGCTGCGTATCGCCGTCAACGACGTGCGCGACGGGCGCAACCTGCTCATCACCACCCTGACCGGAACCCAGCGTCCGTTCACCGATCGGGAGGTCCTTCGCTTGAGCCTCCGCTACCCGCTGGTGACCCTGAAGGTGATCACCGCCATCCACTGGCAGGCACTCCGACTGTGGCTCAAACGGGTGCCTTGACATGCCAAGTCCGAGCATCGCGAACTGCAACGCGGCGTCTTCCGTCCCCACGCATCCATCGCTCCGAATCCTGCCGATTCCCGATAATGCAAATCCTGAGGTTGTGGATCCGGTAAATCAGCCCACCATCGCAATGTCTTTTTCACCATGAGCCGTTCCCATCCCGACTCGATCCTTCCGACGATTGCCGCTGCTTCCGCCGGGACTCTGGATGCTACCCAGAACCCACCAGCTCGACGCTGGATGGATTCCATGGCGCAGAACCTCGTGACCTCGCTCTTCCAGCCCATGTCTCAGGGACATTTGCGGATGGTTCATCCGGATGGTTCGGTCCGGGAGTTCGGCTCCGCCGGACAAACTCCGGGTGCGGAGATCCACGTGCGGCAGTGGCGTTTCTTCACGCGGTGCGCCATCGGCGGCGACATCGGCTTTGGCGAGGCCTACCAAGACGGGGACTGGGAAACGCCGGATCTGGCCGCGGTCATCGCCTGGTTTTGCGCGAATGTGGAGGAGTCTCCCTCGATGTCCGGATCAGCCCGGAAACGGCTCCGGTTCACGCTCATGAATGCCGCCAACCGCCTGCGGCACTTCCTCAACCGAAATTCGCTCACCGGTTCGCGGGCCAACATCGCGGCCCATTACGATTTGGGTAACGCCTTCTATTCCCAGTGGCTCGATGCCACCATGACCTACTCGGCGGCTCTGTTCGAATCCCCCGACCAATCCCTCGAGGCCGCCCAAACCGCCAAGTACGAACGCCTCTGCCGGGAACTGCGACTGAAGTCCGGTGAACACCTGCTGGAGATCGGCTCCGGGTGGGGAGGCATGGCCAGTCACGCCGTCCGCACCCGTGGGGCTCGAGTCACCACCATCACGCTGTCCGAGGCCCAGGCCGCCTATTGTCGCGATCGTTTCGCGCGGGAAGGCATCTCCGATCGCGCCGAGGTGCGGGTGATCGATTACCGTCTGGTGACAGGGCAGTTCGACAATATCGTCAGCATC
>CAIYXO010000847.1 GCA_903930165.1 uncultured Verrucomicrobiota bacterium
CGCCTTCGAGCAGGCCATGGACGGAAGGATCGCGAAGGGCGTGCTCGTGCACTGCGCCCTCAACTACCGGGCCTCCGCCTTCCTCGCGCTCTACCGAGTCCGGAGACTCGGCTGGGAACGCGGGCGTGCACTCGATGACCTGGCTTCGTTCTGGAAGCCGGAGCCGGCTTGGCAGGAACTGATCGACCGGATCCTGGGATCGGCCTCGGCCTGACCGGCCGGGATGTTCCTCACTCCTTGTCGTACTGGCGGCTGTAGTCGAGGACGACCTGCCGCTGCTCGCCGTTGCGCAGGAGGACGACGATGACCCGGTGCTTGCTGGCGACGTTGCGGATCGCCTCGGAATGGATCGTCTGGACGTCGGCGGGGCTCTTCACTTCGCGCCCATCGATCTTGAGAACGATGTCCTGCTGGGACAGGCCGGCCTGCGCGGCGTTGCCGGGGAACTTCACCCCGTAGATGAACACGCCTTCGTTCCGCTGGAAGTAGAGGTCCGGGTTGTCGAACTGGTTGATGGCCTTGACCGTGAAGTCCCACCGGGGGCATTCGATCTCCTCGCCTTCGACACGGCCCTTGGCCCGGGGAACGAACTCGGTCTTGAGGGTGTCGCCCTTGCGGACGTACTCGATCGAAGAGGGGCGTCCCTTCGGCAGAAGACCGAGATGGCGCCGTACCGCGGGCAGATCCTCATGGGTCATGCCCGTGATGGCCTCGCCGTTGATCCGCACGATGCGGTCGCCGGCCTGGAGTCCTGCCCGTCGGGCCGGGCTTTCCGGGTCGGTCTCGGCCACCACCACGCCCTCGTTCTCCGGGAAGTAGACGCTCCGATTGAAGTCCTTCAACGGCTGCAACTGGATGCCGGTCCAGCTCCAGTCCATCCGTCCGTGCTGCCGGATCTGGTCCGCCACCACGCGGGCCACCTCGATGGGGACCGTGAAGCCGAGGTCGCCGCCGCCGCCCATCATGCCGCGGGTGTTGAGACCGACCACTTCGCCCGCGGTGTTCACCAGCGGGCCACCCGAGTTGCCGGGGTTGATCGAGGCGTCCGTCTGGAGCCAGGAGCTGTACTCGCTGGCGCCGGGCAGGTAGCGCTGGGTGCACGAGATGATTCCGATGGATACGGAACGGGAGAGGCCGTAAGGGGCGCCCATGGCCATCACGAAGTCCCCTTCGGTGAGGTTCGTGGAGGAGCCCAGGCGCGCGAATGGAAGCGGTGGCGCGCCGGCGGGACGCTCCAGCTTCAGCAACGCGACATCGGTGTCCTTGTCGCTGCCCAGCACCTTGGCGTTGTAGGGCTGTCCGTCGGAAAGCAGGCATCGGACCTCGGTGGCCTTGTCGACGACATGCCAGTTGGAGAGCAGCTCGCCATCCGCGGAAATCAGCACGCCGGATCCGGAGACTTCCTGTGACTGGCGCTTGCCTCCCTGCATGTCCTCGCGGAGGCACTTGATGAACACGACCGCGGGGAAGACCCGCTCCTTGGCTCCCTTCACGACGCGACGGAAATCGAGCTGGTCCAAGCCGCGGAGGTTGTCCTCCTGCGCGACCGCCCCGGGGAAGCCGCCAAGGATCGCGAAGGCGGGGACCGCCACCGCCAACATCCGGAAGTTCAGCATGGCCGAAGGGTACAAGGCGTCCTTCCGCTGTCGAGGTGCCCGCCCCCGGAAAACCGCGGAAAACTTCATGGGAATATGCCGCGGAGCCGACGCGCATCCCAGACCCGTTTCACGCCGAGGCTCATGGCCGCGAGGCGCATCGGGATCCCCTGTCGCCGGGAGAGGCCGAGCGTCTGCACGAAGGCCCCCTCGAGGATCCGGTGCAGGCGGTCGACGATCTCCGACTCGCTCCAGAAGAAGCTCTGGAGGTCCTGCACCCACTCGAAGTAGCTCACCACCACGCCGCCGGAATTGCAGAGGATGTCCGGGATCACGAAGACGTCGCCCCGGCGCGTCAGGATCTCGTCGGCGTCGGGCGTGGTCGGTCCGTTGGCGCCCTCGGCCAGGATCCGGCAGCGCAGACGTCCCGCGTTCTCCGCGGTGATCTGACGTTCCAACGCGGCGGGCACGAGGACGTCGCACGGAAGCTCGAGCAACTCGGCGTTCGTCACCGGTTCGGCGCCCGGGAAACCGATCAGGGTCCTGTGGGTGGCCAGGTGGCGTTCCAACGCGACCAGGTCGATCCCGGCGGGGTTGTGGAGACCGCCGCCGACGTCGCTGACACCGACCACGCGGACGCCCTGCTTCTGGAGGGAGTGGGCCGCCACGGAGCCCACGTTTCCGAAGCCCTGGACGACGGCCGTGCACTTCGAGGCGTCCATGGAAAGCGTGTCCATCGCACGGCCGACGAGATAGGCGACACCACGGCCGGTGGCCTCGCGGCGTCCGAGCGAACCACCGAGCACCACCGGCTTGCCCGTGACCACCGCGGGGACGTGGTGTCCGGCATGGGCGGAGTAGGTGTCCACCATCCAGGCCATCACCTGTTCGTTGGTGCCGACGTCCGGGGCCGGGATGTCCACCTGCGGACCGATGAACGGGATCAGCTCCTGGGTGAACCGACGGGTCAACCGCTCCAACTCGCCGGGCGAAAGCAGCCGCGGGTCCACGGCGACCCCGCCCTTGGCGCCGCCGTAGGGAAGGCCGGTCAGCGCGCACTTCCAGCTCATCCACATGGCCAGCGCGGCAACCTCGCCGAGGGTGACGTCGGGATGGAAGCGCATGCCGCCCTTGGTCGGACCGAGGGAGAGGTGGTGCTGGACGCGATAGCCCGGGAAGACGGTGATCGAGCCGTCGTCTCGACGGACCGGGACGGCCACGGTGAAGGAACGCTTGGGGAACTTGAGGCGGTCGCGGTCCGATGCGGGGATCTCGAGCAGGTCGGCCACCGTGTCGAACTGCTGGCAAGCCATCGCGAAGGTGGGGTGGTTGTAGATCTCCATGGGGTTGTGAGAAACGTGGACCGCGAACCGGCGGGCGCAAGATTTCCAGGCGCCCCGACCTACGGGCGGTTGGTTTCCGACGGTCTCCCGGGCAGGATTCCCCCCATGCCGGTGACACAATCGGATCTGGAGGAGCGCGAGCGGCTGTTCCTTGCGGCCTATGCGCAGAAGAGCGGCGACAGCCGGGGACGCATCCACGCCGAGGAGCCGCCCCATTGGCGGACCGAATTCCAACGGGATCGCGACCGCGTCATCCACAGTCGCGCCTTCCGTCGGCTGGAGTACAAGACCCAGGTCTTCCTCAACGGCTCCGGCGACCATCTGCGGACGCGCCTGACCCACACCATGGAGGTGGCGGCGATCTCGCGGAACATCGCGCGGGCGCTTCGGTTGAACGAGGACCTGGCCGAGACGATCGCCCTGGCACACGACCTCGGGCATTCGCCTGTCGGACACAAGGGGGAGCACATGCTCGACCGCCTGATGAAGGACCACGGCGGATTCGAGCACAACCGGCAGAGCCTGCGGGTGGTGGAGGTGCTGGAGCGGAAGTATCCGCGGTTCGAGGGACTGAACCTGACGTGGGAGGTACGTGAGGGGCTGGCGAAGCACGAGACCGCGTACGACGTCCCGCCGGGAGGCTCGCGGTTCCCCCACCGCCAGTCTTCCCTCGAAGCCCAGATCGCCAACCTGGCGGACGAGATCACCTACTACAGCCACGACCTCGACGACGGCTTGGACAGCGGGCTGCTGGACGAAAAGAAGCTTCTGCGGGAAGTGGAGGTCTGGAGCAAGGCGGCACGGGCGGTGAAACGGAAGTTCGGCGCTTTGCCGGACGAAAGCCGGCGCTACTACACCATCCGTCAGATCATCGACCAACAGGTGTCCGACGTGGTGTCGACCACCGAGGAGCGGATCGTCGACGCCGGTGTCGCCAGCTCCGACGCGGTGCGGGCGCAGAGGAAGCCGCTGGTCCAGTACAGCCCGGAACGACGGCTGCAGAACAGGGAGCTGAGGAAATACCTCTACCGCAACCTCTACTACCACCCGGTCGTGGCCGAACCGAACAACCGGGCCATCCGGATGCTCGCCGAGGTCTTCAACACCTACATCCAGCATCCGAAGGAGCTCGGCGAAACCGCACGCCGGCGGATCGCAGTGGACGGGCTTCACCGCGCCGCCTGCGACCACATCGCCAGCATGACGGACCGGTACCTGATCCAGGAGCACCACCGCCTCTTCGGCCTCAACCTGGACCGTTGAACTTCCCTTCCCGCCGGCGCCTTGGTCAGCGGCCGGAGGCGACCATCTCGCGCAACGCGGTCTTGAGGATCTTGCCGGTCGCGTTCCGCGGCAACGCCGGAAGCACCACCGCACGACGCGGAACCTTGTAGTCCGCCAACTGGTCGCGCAGGAAGGCGATCAGGGCCGACTCGTCGAGCTGTCGTCCCTCGTCCATCGCCACGAAGGCGACCGGACGTTCGCCCCTGCGGTCGCACGGCTCCCCCACCACCGAGGCCTCACGGATCCCGGGGAATCGGTAGAGCACCTCCTCGATCTCGCGCGGGTACACGTTCATCCCGTTCGGCTTGAGCATGTCCTTCTTGCGGTCGGTGATGACGAACCAGCCGTCGGGCCGCCGATGGCCGATGTCCCCGGTGAGGAGCCATCCGTTCCGTAGCGCCTCCGCGGTCTTCTCCGGCGCGTTCCAGTAGCCGAGCATCACATTTCCGCCGCGCACGCAGATCTCCCCGTCGGTTCCGTCGGGCAACATGGCTCCAGAATCGTCCTGCACCGTGACCTCAACCCCCGGAATGGGAATCCCGATGGTGCCGGCGACGGCGGGCCCGGCCGGAGGATTCACCGTCACCACCGGACTGGCTTCGCTCAGTCCGTATCCCTCGATGAGCGGGACGTTGGGATGCCTCTCGTTGAAGGACCTCAGGATCTCCAGCGGCAGCGGACCGGCTCCGCTGACACAGAGCCTAAGGGAAGAGAAGTCCACTCCGGGCGGCAGCTGGGAAAGCGCCCGGAACAATGCCGCCATCGCCGGCAGCAGCGTGCCACCACGCTGGATCATCTCGGCCACCATCGTCTTGGGAGAGTTGAGCCCCTTCACCGCGAGGACCGAGGCCCCGGACAGGAGCGGCAGTAGCAGCCCGACGGTGAGCATGAAGCTGTGGAACATCGGCAGCAGCACGATCAGCCGGTCGGAAGAGGTCACCTCGAGCATCACCCGGCATGACTCGACGTTGTGGAGCAGGTTGCCGTGGGTGAGCATCGCACCCTTGGGACGCCCCGTGGTGCCGCTCGTGTAGATCAGGACCGCCAGGTCGGCGCGGGTGCGGATCGGCCTGGGTTCCGGGCCCGTCACGCCGAAATCCTCCACCTCGATGCACCGTAGTCCCGGACGGGCCGCCAGGAGCTCGGCCAGGGCCGGGTTGGACCGTTCCGCGAGCACGACCGTCGCCCCCGAGTCGTCCAGCATGTAGCCGACTTCCTGTGGCTTGAGGAAATTGTTGATCGGCACGGCGACGGCATCCGCCCCGAAGATGCCGAACAACCCGCCGACAAACTCCGGGCAGTTCCTGAGCCACAACGCCACACGGTCGCCGGGGAGGACACCCAGCTTCGTCAACCGGTCGGACACCCAGGCCACCTGCCCAGCGTAGTGGCCGTAGCTGTATTCCGCCTCGGCCCAGAAAAGGGCGGGCTTCGACGCGTTGACGGCAGCACTGCTGAGGAAGGCCGTGGCGAGGTTCTCCATGGGATCCCGGATCCTGCGGCCGCGACCCGTTCCGCGTCAACGCGGGCGAAGCGGGCCGGCCGGCAACAAGCCGACAGCGCACCCGAACCCAGACCCGAAAGACGGACCGATCAGCGGCGTCCGAAGATCCGGTTCGCCTCCTCCAAGGTCTCCTTGGATCCGATGTCGTACCAGATTCCAGGAACGCTCCAGGTCATCACCGGGGTCTGCGGGTAGAGCCACTGGACCAGGCGTCCGGGCTGGTCGGGATTGTTGCCCTCGGCGAGATAGCGCCGGATGTGGGCCAGGAACGCCTTCGGATAGTAGTACAGGGCGATCCCGATCAAGGTGCTCGCCGGATCGGAGGGTTTCTCGACGAAGCTCGTGATCCGGCCGGCCGTGTCGACGTCGACCACGCCATACTTGCGGGCCTGCTCCAGGCTGCCGACGTCGTACACGCCCAGCACCGGACCGGACTGGGAACGGCAGTACTCACCGAACCCGGCGAGGCTCTGGCTGAAGAGGTTGTCGCCGGCCACCACGATGAGGTCGTCGTCCACCTGCTCGCGCTCCAGCACCAGGTTCAGGTCGCCGATCGCACCGAGCTTGTTCGTGTCGTCCGTCGAACCGTCGTTGACGATGGTGAAGTCCAAGGTCGGCGACTTGGCTTCCCGATAGGCTGAAGCCCATCGCTCGAAGTGTCCGGCGAACTTGGCGTTCGTGACCACATACACCCGGTCGATCCCCGGGATGGTGGAGAGATTGTCGAGCACATGGTCGACCATCGGCTTGCCGGCCACCGGCAGCAGCGGTTTGGGCTGGGTCAGAGTCAGGGGATAGAGCCGGGTAGCATAGCCCGCGGCGAGGATCAGTACCTTCATCGTATGGGTCCGAGGATACGGATTCCAATTTTCACCGCACACCCCCAAATTGCCGGAAGTTCAGCGGAGGTTTCCGAGAGGTCGAATCCCTCCTTCGGAAGGCCGACGGCACTCGGCGCACGGTCCGGTTCCAGGTTCGAACGGCCATCCAAGGACGAATCCGCACCGACAGACAGGCAACCGCGAACACCGTCACCATGAATCCCCACGTTACCACGCCGCTCCGATTCCTCCTGGGTCTGCTGGCATTCGCCCTCACGGCCTGGGCCCAGGCGACTTCCGATTCCGCCACGTTGCGGATCCTCCAGCCGGCATCCCCGACCGAGGTCCAACCAGGGACGCCGGTCACTTTCTTGATCGAGTTGGAGTCGCCTTCGGGCACTTCCATCGGACCGGTAACCCTCTATTCCGGGAACCAGTTCCTGGGAGTTGCGGAACCTCTTCCCCAAACCGCCATCTTCCCCCCTCCCCCGGCGCGCTTCGCCTTCAACTGGCCACGACCCGCGGTCGGGACACACTCCGTCGAGGCGGTCGCCCTGCTCCAACGCCCGGCACAACCCGGGCGGGAACTGATCGGAAGCGCACCGGTCATCCTCGTCGTGGCTCCCGTGGAACCTCCGACCAATTCCGTTCCGGTGGTCACCGTGCGGACCCTGCGCGCCTCCGTCACCGAAGGCGAAGGCCCCGTGGAGGTCTTCAAGCTCCACCGCACCGGTGATCTCGGCACAAGGCTGCGGGTCGGATTCCAGATGGGTGGGGAAGCCGCAAACGGCGGGGACTATGCGATCCCATTCAACACCACGACAGCGGAGTTTCCTGCCGGCGAGGATTCCTGGGAGGTGGTCCTGAGACCGGCCGCGGACTCGCGCGAAGAAGGTTCGGAATCGGTCACGCTTTCCATCCTGCCGCCATCCGGATCCGCGACCTACGTCATCGGCAACCCGGGACGCGCCGAGTCCGCCATCCGCGACCGTGAAGCGGTCCGCCCCGCCTCGATCGCCTGGGTTCGACCGGCACAGGGATCCGGCTTCGCCTTGGGCGACATGGTCGTCCTGGAAGCCTTGGCAACGGATCCCTCCGGCTACCTGCCCGACGTGGTTTTCGAGGTTGCCGATTCCGACGGTCGCAACGCCCGGGAAATCGGCGCCAGTTCCATCCGGTTCCTGGTGGCTCCCCCCAACGGAACCCCGATTGGCCATTCGTTGGCCTGGCACAGCACCAATGCCTTCTCCGGCATCAATCGCGTCCGGGCCCATGCGTTGAATGCGGCGGGTGTCAGGGTCTCCTCGGAAGACCTGCCCATCGTCGGTCGGCCTGCCAACGAGATGCCGTCGATCAGGATCGCCGTCGAGGAGGCGCAGGCATCGGAGTCGATACCCGAGTCGACTTTCCTTTTCCGGATCGAACGGTCGGGCGCCGGCGACTCCGAGCTCCGCGTCCGTTTCTCCGTGGCCGGCACGGCTTCACGTGGGGCGGACTACCTGCTGGAACAGGACCCCTGCCCGCTCTGCGCCCGCCCCCCCTTGATCCTGACCGGCGACGAGGTGGTCCTCCGCGCCGGGGTCCGCTCGGTTCGGATCGGCGGCACCGCCTCCTCGGACGCCTTGGACGAAGGCGACGAGACCGTGCGCATCCAGATCGTTCCCGCTGCAGACGGCGCCGCTCCCTACCGGATCGATGACGGTCACGACCTCGCAGAGGCCCGCATCGTGGACGCCAGGACATCCACCGAGCTGCCCAGGGTGACGCTGCATGCCGTGGATGCCGTCGGCAGCGAGACGAACGCCGCGGACACGCTGAGATTCGAGGTGCGCCGAAGCGGCCCGACTCACGAGTCCATCTCAGTCCACTACCTTCTCTCGGGTTCCGCGCAGTATCTCGTGGACTACAAGCGACTCGGAGAACTGGAAGGCGTCGACCCCTCGCTCGCGCTCCCTGCACCACTGGTGGTCGTGATTCCGGAAGGAGGGACGAATGGGTTCGTCGAATTCACGGCGCTTCGCGACGAACGCCACGAAGGGGACGAGCATCTCGTGCTGACCCTGATACAGCCGGTCCCGGCCCCGAATGTCCGACTCCGACCGACCTACGAGATCTCCGAACCGGACCGCGCACGCGGCATCCTCCTGGATTCACCGGGCTCGGATTCGGCTTCGTCCGTCTCGGTGGTCGCAACCACCCCGACCGCGGTGGAGGGTTCGCTCCATGGACGCCCCGTCGTCGGAGTCTTCACCCTGACCCGGACCGGGGATGCCAACCGGCCATTGACCGTCCGCTATGCGGTGTCCGGCACCGCCAGGAACGGGCGCGACTTCGGATACCTCGACGGCGACGCCACGATCGAAGCGGGTGCGCGCAACCGCGAAATCCGGGTCGTCCCCGAGCCGGATCGGGGAGCCGAGGGAACGGAAACGGTCGTCCTGGCCCTGTTGCCCGGGCGCGGCTACGTCCTGGGCGGGCCCGGGAGCGCGACCGTCGTCATCGAGGATCCGAACACCGACCCTTCCGGGGTCCCGACATTGACCCTGACCGAGCCCGCCGACGGCTCCGTACACGACACGCCGGGACTCATCACGATGAGGGTGCTGGCCGTCGATCCCCTTGCCGACATCCGAAGGGTCGAGTTCCTCGACGGTTCCCGTGTGCTGGGAGTCTCCGAACACCTGACACGGGACGCCGTGATCCCCGGGAATCCCCGGACGCACGAGTGGACCTGGACGAATCCCCCCGCGGGAAGACATGAACTCCGGGCTCGGGCGGAAGTCCGTGGATCCACGGTCGTCTCCGGGGACGTGGACGTCCTGGTGAACCGGATTCGCACGGAGGTGGAGCCGCGGCTGCATCCGGCCGACACCTCGGCCCCCGCGTTCCAGATCGATTCCGCGGAGTTCTCCGCATACGCGACGTCCTGGCGTGAAGGCCGGGAATGGTCGAGCTCGCCGACCTCGATCCCCCCGGCCTTCGTGTCGCGGGCAGGCCATCTCCTCGCCGCGGGAGGGACCTACGTTGACCGGCAGGAGATCGCGACCGCCCCCCTCCACTGGATTCCCGCGGACGGCGTGGTCTCCACGAACGGCTCGACGTCCACCGGCACCCCCGCCAAGTCGGGCGAATCGGACGACGACGACGACTTCTCCCTGGTGGAGGACGTCCGGCACGCGGGCGACGACGACTCCGGATCGATCCTGCGCACGCTCTGGCCGTCAGGACTTCCGGAACGCACGCCATTGAGCTTCGTTCTCCTCGAGGTGGCGCCCGACGGGCCCAACGCCTCCGCGCGGGCATTGTCGCTGCAGGTCATCCCGGCGGCGGGAGTCGACTGCCACGTGGTGGAACTGCCCATCGGACTCGGGGCCGGCGCGGAACGGATCAGCCATGACGGCGGGTTCGACACGAAGACCGGGACCCTTCGCTGGGGCCCGTTCATGGACGGCACCAGCCGGCGCCTGACAGCGGTCATCACGGGAGCCACCGTGGGCCTGGAGCGCGGGATCGCTTCGTTCAACGGACACGACACCCGGATCCGGAGCCTCCGGTCTCCTGACCGCGGCGGCCGCGGCCCCCGTATCGGTGGAATCGAACGACGAACCGACGGATCGATCCAGCTGATGGTTCTGGACGACGTCGCCACCGCAACGGGCTCGGCATCCTACCTCGAGGTTTCGGACGACCTGGTCACTTGGCGACGCATCTCGGAATCCGGGGCAGGCATCTTGGGCGAAACACACGTCGACTCGGATGCCGTGGAGTCGGAGGTCCGCTACTACAGGGTTGTCCGCGACTGACAGGGACTTCACCCAACGCAGAGCGCAACGCCGCCGGCCCAAGGCCTGGCGGCGTTTTCGTTTCAGGTCCGACGCCCCACGGGCCCACAATGCGACCCAACCGATGAAGACGCTCCCGATAGCCCTGACCATCGCCGGCTCCGACAGCGGAGGCGGTGCCGGCATCCAGGCGGATCTCAAGACCTTCGCCGCTCTCGGGACACACGGGACCTCGGCGCTGACCTGCCTTACGGCGCAGTCTCCGGCCGGGTTCGCCTCGGTCCATCCCTGCCCCGCCGCATTCGTCCGTTCCCAGCTGGACGTGCTTTCCCGGGACCTTCCGGCAACCGCGGCGAAGACCGGAATGCTCTTCAGCGCCGGGATCATCCGGTCAGTGGCGGACTGGATCGAATCGAACCCGGGGATCCCGGTGGTTGTGGACCCGGTGATGATCGCCACCTCGGGTGCGAGGCTGCTCCGCCCGGACGCCCGCAGGGCGCTGTTGGACCGACTGGTTCCGTCGGCGGCCATCGTCACGCCGAACCTGGACGAGGCGGTGGAGATGCTGGGACGTCCCCTGTCGAGCGTCGAAGACCTGCGGCACGCGGCACGTGCGATCCACGGCCGGTGGGGCGTCCCGGCATTGGTCAAGGGCGGTCACCTTCGGGACACCAGGCTGGCCACCGACGTCCTCTGGGACGGATCGGCCGAGGAGATCCTGACGGCGACCTTCGTGCGCGGAGTGGCCACTCATGGGACCGGTTGCACCTATTCGGCGGCGATCACGGCCTTCCTTGCACGGGGAATGGGGCTGCCAGCGGCGGTGAAGTCCGCCAAGAAGTTCATCACCGACAGCATCCGGGACAGTGTCCGCATCGCGGGCCACACGGCGCTCGACCCGTTGCACCGACACCGCTCACGGCTTTGAGATCCGGATCGGCGATCCACCCGCTGCCCAGACCAGACCCCGGCTGACCATGTCGAGGTAGACGGGATCGCGGAAGGTGTCGTCGGAATGGCCGAAGGTGGTGCCGAAGACCCGGCCACGCCCGTTCTGGTTGATCCAGGCCACCGGGTAGGTCTTTCCGTCGGCTTCGCTCACGGAAGTGGCCAGCGGCGTGGCACCGGGCCAGACCTTGTCGATCACATAGAGCTCATCCTTCGGAGTGCGCCAGTCGTCGGGGATGTCCTTCACGATCGGGTGCTGGGGTAGGACCTTCTTCACCGGATACCGGCTCTGGTGGTCGTGACGGCGGCTGGTCACGCCCAGGAACCGCCGCCAGTCGTCGATCGATGTCGCCCGGTAGGTGTGCATGGCGCAGTGGATCACCACCGCGGGCACACCTGCTTCGTGGACCGCCGTGATCGAACGGATGTAGTCGGGCGAGGTGGTGTCGGCGAAGCACTCGTTGTGGACCACCACGTCGTAGCCCTTCGCCCAGTCCTTGCGGGAGTAGAGGGGGATCTCCGCCTTCGTGCCGTCGCCTCCCTCGTTCACGATCGTCCAATCCACGACCGCGTGGCGCGCCACGGCGTTGGTCAGGGACCGGGTCTGGAACGCGTAGTTGTGGCAGCAGCCTCCGGTGATCAACAGGGCACGAAGCGGGCGTGCCGCGACCGGACCTCGATGGGAACAACCGCCGAAGGACAACGCGGCGAACAGCAGGGCGAGGATGGCAGGCTTCATTGGGAGAGACTGATTCGAGGCGCCGCCGCCGGTCAACGGCGGGCGGAGGGAGTCCAGATTCGGCTCAAGTTCCTCCGTGGGGATCCGATCACTTTGGTGTCGCAAGACGCCGGCGGCCGGAAGCCGGGAAAAACTCCGGAGGGGAGCACGATGGACGCCCCCCATGGACGGGAATGGTGCCATCCGCGACACGGACGTCGCGATCAGTACAAGTGTCTCCGGAAGGGGACGAACTCACGGACAGAGTTATGGTCATCAATACTAACATCTCGGCACAGGTCAGCGCACGGAACCTCAACGATTCCTCGGTGATGCTGAACCGCTCGCTGGCGCGCCTCAGCTCCGGCTCGAAGATCACGTCGCCGCAGGACGACGCCGCAGGGCTTGCCGTCTCGACCCGTTTCGAGGCGCAGGTCAGCCGCATCAACGCAGCTGCGAACAACCTCGGCAACGCCTACTCGTTCACCCAGACCCAGGACGGCTTCCTCAAGAAGGTCGCCAAGTCCTTGGACCGCATGAGCGAGCTCTCGATCCTCTCGCAGGACATCACCAAGAGCGACGCCGACCGTTCGCTCTACAACCAGGAGTTCCAGAACCTGGCCTCGTTCGTGACGAACTCGGCTTCGAAGGACTTCAACGGAGTCAGCCTCTTCAGCGGGTCGAACCTCGCCGTGACGACCGACGGCGATGGCGCCTCGGTCTCCATCTCCGGGATCAATCTGGGCTCGGCCAGCTACACCGGAGCGACCGCGGCGAACATCTCCACGACGACCGCGGCCGCCTCCGCGCTGACTTCGGTGAAGACCGCGATCACACAAATTGCAGCCGACCGTGCGACCGTGGGTGCGAACCAGGCGTCCTTGAACGCCTACAAGGACAACCTCGGCACCTTGGCCGACAACCTCAGCGCGGCCAACAGCCGCATCAAGGACGTGGACGTGGCCGAGGAGAGCACCCAGTACGCCCGCTACAACATCCTGGTCCAGGCCGGAACGGCGATGTTGACGCAGGCGAACCAGTCCACCCAGTCGGTCATGCGACTGCTCGGCTGATCGGCGACGCGCCTCCGGCCGTTCCGGGAAACCGGACCCCGGAGGCGGAAGCGAAGCCGGCAGGAACCGGCAGGAGTCGGCAAAGGCACCGTTGCAGGAGCAACCAGGAGGAACCGCGGTGCGCCTCCGATGAAGTGAAACCAATTTTCCCCCGCCGTGTGGCGGATGGCGAAAGCCAGGCGGCCGGCCGCCGGAAGAGCCGGAGTGGGGAATGGGAGGTCCCCTTAAAACTCACCACCCCGCGGCATGGACGCCGCGTTCAGAAAAGAAGTCCCGGCAACGGGACGACTTCACGGAAGGAGTCATATGGTCATCAACACCAACGTCTCGGCCCTCACCTCGGCCAGAAACCTCGGCGAATCCAGCGCACTGCTGAACCGCTCGCTCGCCCGCCTCAGCTCCGGCTCAAAGCTGGTAAGCCCGGGGGACGACGCGGCCGGCTTCGCAGTGGCGACCCGGTTCGACGCGCAGATCAACCGCACCCAGGCCGCCAACGACAACATCGGCAACGCCATCTCGTTCAACCAGACCCAGGACGGCTTCCTCAAGAAGGTCGCCAAGTCCCTGGACCGCATGAGCGAGCTGTCGATCCTCGCGCAGGACGTCACCAAGAGCGACGCCGACCGCTCGCTCTACAACCAGGAGTTCCAGAACCTGGGTTCCTTCATCACCAACACGGCGACGAAGGACTTCAACGGGGTCAGCCTGTTCTCCGGATCCACGCTGGCCGTCACCACCAACAGCGAGGGTGGCACGACCAACATCACCGGTGTGAGCCTCGGCTCCACCAGCTACACCGCCGCCACCGGTTCGACCCTGACCACGACGACCAACGCGGCGACCGCGTTGACCAACGTGAAGACGGCCATCACCCAGCTCGCCGCGGACCGCGCGACGGTGGGTGCGAACCAGGCGTCGCTCACCATGTACTCGGAGCAGCTCGGCGTGCTGAAGGACAACCTCAGCGCCGCCAACAGCCGCATCAAGGACGTGAACGTCGCCGAGGAAAGCACCCAGTACGCCCGCTACAACATCCTGGTCCAGGCCGGAACGGCGATGTTGTCGCAGGCCAATTCCAGCCCGCAGGCGGCCCTCCGACTGATCGGCTGACGACAGGCTAACCCTCCCGGGCGGCGGCCCAGAAGCCGCCGCCCGGGCAGGCCTTCCGCGGGC
>CAIYXO010000848.1 GCA_903930165.1 uncultured Verrucomicrobiota bacterium
CTCCGAGTCGCCCGTATTGCATTCGCGGGCCTTGTGGCCGTCTCCGCGCTGCGCGCCGCAGAGCATCCAGTGGCCCGTTTGGGTGCCAAGTTGCCGGACTTCGAATTGCCCGGCGTCGACGGCAAGTTGCATCGATCCGCGGATTTCGCGGAGAAGCGCCTCCTCGCGGTCGTCTTCACCTGCAACCACTGCCCCACGGCGCAGGCCTACGAGGATCGCATCCGGATCCTCGCCGAGGACTACGCCGCCAAGGGCGTGGCGCTCGTCGCCGTTTCGCCAAACAGTCCCGCGGCGGTGCGGTTGGATGAACTCGGCTACACCGACGTCGGCGACACGCTGGAAGACATGAAGGTCCGGGCGCGCCAGATCCGTTGGACTTTCCCCTACCTCTACGACGGTGACACGGAAGCGTTCTCGCTGGCGCTCGGACCCCAGGCGACACCGCATGTCTTCATCTTCGACGCCGAACGCAGGCTCCGTTACCAGGGGCGGATCGACGACTCCGAGCGCGAGGACCTGGTGAAGGTCCGGGATGCTCGGAACGCCTTGGACGCCCTGCTTCGGGGCGAGGCACCGGCGGTCGCGGAAACCAAGGTGTTCGGATGCTCCACCAAGTGGGCCGACAAGTCCGAGGGCAACGTCCGTTGGCGGGAGAAGGTCGCCGCGGAACCGGTGACCCTGGAACCCGCCGGCGCCGATGTGCTGAAGTCACTCCGCGAGAACAAGAGCGGCAAGGTGAGGATGATCCAGGTCTGGGCAACCTGGTGTGGTCCGTGCGTCTCGGAGTTCGAGGAGGTGGTGGAGACGAATCTCCGCTTCCGTCACCGCGACTTCGAGATGGTCACCGTGGCGGCGCAGTTCCCGGACGAGAAGGACGAGGTGCTCCGGTTCCTGAAGAAGAAGAAGGCCTCGGGACGAAACCTCCTCTTCGAGGGCAGCGACAAGTACCGCCTGATCGAGGCGCTGGACCCGGAATGGCAGGGACCGTTGCCGCACACCCTCGTCGTGGACGCCGAAGGCAAGGTGGTCTACCGGCAGACCGAGGAGATCGACTTCGTGGCGATGCGCCGCGCCATCGTGAAGGCCCTGAACCGGGTCAAGCCATGGCCGGGGATGTCGTCGCAGTAGGTCCGGCGGCGTGCGGCCCGTGCGGGCCCCGGAATCAGTTCCGGAAGCCGCGCGCCTTGAGCCAGGCAAGCAGGTCCAAGGTCCACGGATGGGGATCCGAGAAGGCGGGCGGCTTGGTCCCGAGTCCGATGCCGTGTTGCTTGCCCTCGTAGAGGTGCAGCTCGAACGGGACCTTCTCCCGGCGGCAGGCGAGCGCGAACTGGATCGAGTTCTCGATCGGAACGGCGCCGTCGTCGCGGAGCGACCACAGGAACGTGGGCGGCGTGGAGCCGTTCACCCGCCTCTCGTTGGAAAGGTCCTCGACCAACTCCGGAGAAGGGTTCTCCCCGAGGAGATTCCTCTTCGACCCGGCATGGGTGAACTCCCCGAGGGTGACAACGGGATAGCAGAGGATGCCGAGGTCCGGACGGCTGCTGGCCCGGTCCACGACGTCGGCGGCGTCCGGTGAACCGGCGTCGTGGTGGGTGAGCAGCGTCGACGCGAGATGTCCTCCGGCGCTGCTGCCCATGATGCCGATGCGGGTCGGATCCACGCGCAGCTCCGCGGCGTGGCTGCGGACCCAGCGGACGGCGCGTGCCGCGTCGAACAGCATCGCCGGATGGCGATAGCCCGAGGAACCGAGTCGGTACCGGAGCACGTAGCACCGGATGCCCTCGCGATTGAGGAAGAGCGCGAAGTCGCGACCCTCATGCTGGGCCAGTCCGCCGTAGCCGCCGCCAGGCAGGATCACCATCGCCGGTGCGTTCGTCGCACCGTTGTCCGAAGGGAAGGCGGTCAGTGTCGGGACATCGGGCTCGTCCTGTCCCCGAGCCAGTGGCACCTGGCCGCTCGGCCAGAGCGGCATCGGAGTCTGCGCTGCGGCGGCGCCGGAAAGGATCATCATGACCGTGGCCAGGAGAAGGGGACGCATCGGAGGAGTTTCCACGCAGGCGATGGGGTGGAAAGCAGGAAGCTTCGGGGCCGGGACCGGACACGTGGCGCCTGCCATCTTCCCTCGCGGGTCCTTCCTCCAGGACGACGTGCAGAGGTTGGCTCCCTTTGGACCCGGTGGCATGCTGGCCGGGTGACATCGATTGAATCCGAGATCCTCCGCGAACTGGTCCGGCTGGACGACACGGTCGCCGACATGGCTTCCGGACGGGCGGGCAGCGTGGTGCCGGTCATGCGCCGGATCGATGAACTCATGCGGTCGTTGCCGGCGGATGCGGATCCGCAGTTGCTCCACTACCTGAGGAAGCACAGCTACGGGAAGGCGCGACTTTTCCTCGAAGGGAACGGGGCAGGGGAACCGGCCGCGCCCGGAGGGCATTGCGAGGGACCAGTCGGATGAATCCGTCGGACACCATTGCCGCAGTGGCCACGCCCCCCGGTTCCGGAGGCATCGCTTTGATCCGTGTGAGCGGCCCGGACTCGGTGTCGGTCGTGGACCGTTGCTTCCGCTCCCCGACTGGCAGACCAGGCGTCCTGGCGGGGAGCGGGGAGCGTCGCGCGACGGTCGGCGGCTTCTTCCGCGGAGAAACGAGGCTCGACGAGGTGGTGGCCACGGTTTTCCCGGGACCGCGTTCGTTCACCGGGGAAGACACCGTCGAGGTGGCGTGCCACGGAGGGGTGCTGGTGACGCGACTGGTCCTGGAGGCGTTGATGGAGAACGGGGCCAGGGCCGCAAGACCGGGGGAGTTCACCCTGCGGGCCTACCTGAACGGGCGCATTGACCTGTCGCAGGCCGAGTCGATCGCAGAGGTCATCCATGCACGCACCGAGCGGGCATTGTCCTGTGCCCAGCGCCAGTTGCAGGGAGGCCTGTCGAAAAGCGTCGCGACCTTGCGCGGTTCCCTGCTCGAGGTGTTGGCCCATGTCGAGGCGCACATCGACTTCCCGGACGAAGACATCGACCCCGACACATCCGAGGCGCTGGTCGGGCGGTTGCGGTTGATCCAGGAGTCGATCGCCCGGCTGGTCAGGACCGCTCGGGAAGGGGAAGTGCTGCGACAAGGAGCCCGGGTGGCCATCGTGGGCCTGCCCAACGTCGGGAAGTCGTCGCTGCTCAACCGCCTGATCGGCCTCGACCGCTCGATCGTCTCCCCCTTTCCGGGCACCACCCGCGACACGGTCGAGGCCATGGCTTCCATCCGCGGACTGCCGGTCCTGTTCATCGACACCGCGGGACATCGCGAGACCCACGATCCCATCGAACGGGAGGGGATCCGTCGCGGCCGGGAGGCGGCGGCCATTGCGGAACTGGTCCTCCACGTGGTCGACGGTTCGGCCCCGGCGAC
>CAIYXO010000849.1 GCA_903930165.1 uncultured Verrucomicrobiota bacterium
AAGGCCTTGACGTTGTCGGTGTCACGCATGCCGGCGAGGCGGAACTTCGGGCTGACGTGCCCGACCAGGCCGCCGACTCCCTGCGCCGCCTCCATCTGGCCGCCCTCGCTGGTGCGTGCGGCGAACTCGCCGTAGGAGCGATAGGTGAGTCCCTTCCGGGCCGCGTTGTCCCAGAGGTAACCCGAGGACGGTATGGTCGCCCGCGTCGTGCCGGCCTTGCTGATGCCGCCGTAATTGGGCGGCCAGAGCTTCTCGTTGAAGTCGGTGGCGTAGCCGGCGTTGGACCAGGAGTGGCCGTCGACACTCACCTCGGCGTCGCAGTAGAGGTTGTCGAACAGGATGTAGTCCTCGGCGAGGCGGTGCTGGTTCGGGGTCACCTTGCGTCCGAAGAGGGTCAGGCGCGGATCGCCGTTGCCCTGGGGAAGGTCGCCGAACACCTGGTCGTAGGTCCGGTTCTCCTTGATGATGTAGATGACGTGCTTGATGGGGGAGCCGGCTCCGACGCGCGACGGCAGGACGGTGGGCAGCACCGCGGGAGGCTTGGCGGCGGCGAGGAGGGAGTCGCGGTAAGGGGTGTTGGCGACCACCTGGCGGGTGTAGTCCTTGATCTTCTTCCTCAGGTCGCGGAGCGGGACGACGGAGAGGCTTCCCTTCTGCAGGGACTTCACGGATCCAAACCCGGCCTTCCCGCCGTCGTTGCGGATCGGCGAGTGGGGACCGCGCTCGTCGGAGTAGCCGCCGAGCCCCTTGCTGGAGCCGATGAAGAGGGACCGACCGTCCTTGGAGAGCGAGAGGGACGACGGATACCAAGCGGTCGGGATGAAGCCGAGGACATGGCTCTCCTCGAGGGCGCCGACGTGGACCACGGCGACGTTGTGGTTGTCGGCGTTGGCGACGAAGAGCATCCGGCCGTCCTTGTCGAGGGCGAGCGCGTTGGGGGTGGAGCCGACCGGGCCGGGATGGAGCGAGGTGCGGATCGTCTCGACGGCGCGCATCTCCGTGGTGTCGACCACGTACACCGAGTTCCCGTTGCCGCAGGCGACGAAGAGCTGGCGGTCCTTCGACAACACGATGTCGTTCGGGTTGTCGCCGACGCGGATGGTGTTGCGGACCTGGAGGTCTTCCGTCGAGACGACGCTCACGGACTGGCTGGACCAGTTGGAGACGAAGAGCGTGGCGCCGTCGGGGCTGAGTTCGAGGTCGTACGGGGAGACCTCGACGGTGACGACGCCGAGGACGCGGCCGTCGCGGGTGTCGAACGCGAACACCTGGCCGGTTTCGGCCTCGGTGCCGCGGTTGGCGGCATAGAGAACGGGCTTGGAAGGGTGGTGCGCCAAGCCGGACCAATAGACCTTGTTGGCGGCAAGGCCGTTGGTGAAGCGCCGGGTCGGACCGGTGGTCAGGAGGCCGTTCCGGTATTCCAGTTCATAGACCGGCGCGATCTCCGGCTTCTTGCCGCCGTTGGCGTTGCCTCCCGAGACGTAGAGGCGGGTGCCGTCCGGACTCCACGCCAATCCCATCCACGCCGAACGCAGTGGGATCCTCTGGACGATCTCCGAGCCGTCGGGCTTGGCCACGACGATCCCGTGCGGATTGAAGCCGCTGTGAAGTCCCACCAGGACCCGGCCGTCCGGGGACGGGGTCAGTCCCAGCACGTAATCCGGGGTGGACAGGTGGCGGCCCACCGGGCTGATGCGCCAACCGCTGGGAAGCAGAGTGGAGGAGTTGTCCGGGCCCGGGACCTGGGCCGCACCACGCAGCGCGAGAAGGAGACAGAGGATCCAACGCTTCATTTTCCGATCCTTTCCGTCGTCGATGGCGGTCCCGTGTCGCTGAGGCAACGAAGTGGAGTGTGCGTTGGCTCTCGCATCCTATCCTGCGGACACGGCGCGGCTCCTCGATTGCCGATGTTGCGTCCCCGCGGGCCGCGGGTTGCGCGACTCCGAAACTTGTGGTCCCAATCCGGGTGTTCGTCGGGGATCCAGCCATGAAGAATGCCACCTACCTTTCCCGCCGGGAGTTCATGACCGGAACCGCCCTGGCGGCCGCGGCCCTGGGTGGCCTTCCCGTCCTTGGGGCGAACCCGCGGGAGTACCGCGGACCGAACGTCGTCCTGATCCGCTTCGGCGGCGGCGCACGGCGCCGCGAGACGCTGGATCCGAAGCACACCCACACGCCGTTTCTCCTCCGCAACCTCGTCCCGAGGGGAGTGCTGTATCCGAGGATGGAGATCGACCAGTTCCGCGATCTCCAGACCAGCCATGGCGAGGGGACGTTGCACCTGTTGACCGGGGTCTTCGACCGCTACCGGGACGTGGCGGAGACACGGGCGGACACGGAGCACAAGTTCCTGGGCGCCCGGTTCGAGGCGAGGGTGCCGACCCTGTTCGAGTACCTGCGCGAGGCCTACGAAGTCCCCGACCACCAGGCGCTGCTGATCAACGGCGAGGACCGCGGCGACGAGGAGTTCTACAACTTCAGCAATCACCACCAGTTCGGCGTCAGGTACCGTTCGCAGACCTTGAGCCTGCGGCGGTTCAAGACCTGGCTGCTGGCACGCCAGCTGGCGGCGGGCTCGGTACCGGAAAAGGAGCGGGCGAAGAAGGAGAAGGACCTGCGGGAGCTGCGGTCTCTGGATTACCGCGCCGATCCCGAGGCGGGGCAGGGCGCCGAGATCGAGTCCTTCTGGGAACGGTGGCGCGAACACTACGGCGAGACGGGCCTGGTGAATCCCCGCGGAGACCGGCTCCTCACCGAGTTGGCGCTCCGTGCGGTGAAGGAACTCCGCCCGCGCCTGATGATGATCAACTACCAGGACTGCGACTATGTGCACTGGGGTTATCTCGACCACTACACGCGGGCCCTGGCCATCATGGACCACGAGGTCCAGCGGTTGGTGACGCTGATCGAGGCGGATCCCTTCTACCGCGACAACACGGTGTTCGTGGTCGTGCCGGACTGCGGCCGGGACGACAACCCGTACAATCCGGTTCCCTGCCAGCACCACTTCAACTCCCGTTCGGCGCACGAGATCTTCGCCCTCGTCTTCGGAAACGGGATCCCGCGAGGCAAGGTCGTCGACCGGACCGTGAGCCAGATCCAGGTCGCGGCCACGATCGGGCGGTTGATGCGATTCCCGACCCTCCACGCGGAGGGACAGGTGCTGGAGGAGGTGTTCGCATGAAGCCCGCCTCTTCGGCCGAGTCCACGCAGGAGACGCCCGTTGCGGCGGGCGTTCCTCGGTTCCCGAGGTCGCTGCGGTGGGGGCTGCGTCTCTGGCATCTCCTCGCGGGAGCGGTGCTGGTGCAGTCGTTCCTCGGCGCCCTGGTGGTCTTGGGCTGGACCCAGAAGGTCGTGAGACGCTCGGTGCTCCACGCGTGGTGGCGTCGGCGTCCGGGAAGCCGCGAACCTCTCACTTTCGAGCGGTTCTGTTCCGAGGATGCCGCCACCGCGGACCTGATCGCATCGCCGAACTGGATC
>CAIYXO010000850.1 GCA_903930165.1 uncultured Verrucomicrobiota bacterium
GAATACGGCGACATGCAGCTCATCTGCGAAGCCTACAACATCATGAAGAACGGCCTCGGGATGAGCGCCGACGAGATGCACCAGGTCTTCGCCGAGTGGAACCAGGGCGAGCTGGACAGCTTCCTGATCGAGATCACCCGCGACATCCTCGCCTTCAAGGACACCGACGGTTCGCCGCTGGTGGACAAGGTGCTCGACACCGCCGGCCAGAAGGGCACGGGCAAGTGGACCGTGATCGACTCCGCGAACCTCGCCCAGCCGGTCACGCTCATCGCCGAGGCGGTGTTCAGCCGCTGCGTCAGCTCGATGAAGGACGAGCGCGTGAAGGCCTCGCGCAAGCTCAAGGGTCCCCGTCCGGCGCTGTCGGCGGCCAAGAACCCGGTGGCGAAGAAGGCCTTCATCGCCGACATCATGAGCGCCCTCTACGCCTCGAAGATCGTCAGCTACGCCCAGGGCTACATGCTCATGCGTGCGGCGGCCGCGGAGTACAAGTGGAAGCTCAACTACGGCGGCATCGCCCTCATGTGGCGCGGCGGCTGCATCATCCGCTCCCGCTTCCTCGGCAAGATCAAGGAGGCCTACGACAACAACCCGAAGCTGGCGAACCTGCTGCTCGACGACTACTTCCGCGGCGAGATCAAGAAGTCGCAGAAGGGCTGGCGCAACGTGGTGGCCTCCGCGGCCAAGAAGGGCATCCCGGTTCCCGCGTTCAGCACGGCCCTGGCGTTCTACGACCAGTACCGTTCCGCCTCGCTCCCGGCCAACCTGCTCCAGGCCCAGCGCGACTACTTCGGCGCCCACACCTACGAGCGCGTCGACAAGCCCCGCGGCGAGTTCTTCCACACCAACTGGACCGGACGCGGCGGCAACGTCAGCTCGAGCACCTACAACGCCTGATCGGCGTTCCCTTCGGCCGGCTTCCCGCCGGCTTCAACGACGCCCCGCACCGTAAGAGCCTGTCTGAAAATGGGGAGGGGTCCTGCGGCTGGGGATTTGCGGGATGGGCGAGGCGGTGAGAGGCGGGGCAGACCCACTGTGGTCTGTTCCGCCCGAACCCAGGCAGTCCCAGCCGGAAAGACCCGCCGCCCGGAGGGTTTGGGAGGGAAGGGTCCGCTGGCGGCGTTGATCGTCGGTCACAGACCGCGGCGGGGCTGCTCCCTCCTCGCGCCTGGCCATCGATCCCTTCCCTCCCAAACAGGACCCCTCCCCATTTCCAGACAGGCTCTCAGGTCGCGGGGCGTCCGCATTTTCAGCGCCGGCCCACCAGCGTCCTCATGCCACGCGCGATACCGGCGTCCTCCACCGAGAATCCGGCCGCCCGCATCCAGTCGGACACGTCGGCGGGAGCCAGCCTCAGCTTGGAGTACGATCCCACCTGCAACGTCCAGCCGTCCGCCTTCCGGGTGTGGACGAGGTCGTGCACCCGAACCGTCGTCTCGAGGTATTCGAGGAAGCAGGTGTGGATGCGGTCGGCGTCGGAACGCACCGGGATGAACCGGGCGTCGCCGACGGGCGGCGTGCCGGAGTAGTCCCGGAACCCCAAGACCAGGAACCCTCCGGGTCCCAACAGGGCGGCCGGAAGGTCCAGCAGCCGGCGCACCGCCCCCACCGAGGGGAGATGGGTCAGGGTGTCCCCGAGGCACACGATCCCCGTGGGATTTCCGTCGAACGATTCGAGGAACCCGACGAGGTCCGCCCGCGCTGTCCGCACCGCCAGCACTTGGCTCCGTTCCGCAAGCTCCTGCAACAGCGTGTCCGAGAGGTCCACGGCGGTCACCGCGTGTCCGAGCCGCGCGAGCGCCACCGAATGGACGCCATGGCCGCAGCCGAGGTCGAGGACCTCGGAGGCTCCCCCGGTCCGGGCGGTTCCGATGCCGAGTTCCCGGAACGCCTGCGTCGCCCTTTCGACGGCCGCCTCGAAGTCGCCGACCATCCAGCCGTAGATCGGGCCCAGCAGGCGTTCGTAGTGGGTTTCCATCGATCGGCGGCCGAGGTCTTCCATCGAGGCGTTCTGGAGGTCGAGGGACATCACGATCTCGCACCGGCAGGCATGGGGCTTGGCGTCGGACCGGGTGAAGCCGGCGGACTCGTAGAGGCGGACCGCCCGTTCCAGCGCCGCGGCGGTCTCGAGCACCATCCGGTGGAAACCACGACGGCGGGCCTCGTCGCAGGCGGTTGAGAGCAGGAAGCGACCGAGCCCGCGTCCGCGATGGGCCGGCGACAGGTACATCTTCCGCAGTTCCACCTCCGAGGCGGACCGGGGCAGCAGGGCGACCGAACCGACGAGGGTGCCGGTGGATTCCTCCTCGAGGACCATGAACCATCCGCCACGGCTCCCGTAGGCGACCTCGATGTCGAGCAGGTCGGCGTCGGTGGCCGCCGGTTCCGGGCAGAGACCGAACTCGCGTAGGACGCCGAAGATCAGCTTCTGGACCTCCGGTCCGTCGGCCCGGGTCGCGGAACGCAGGCGGAAGCCTTCGGGCGGTTTCTGGATGTCGGACGGAGGCTTCATCGGGAGTGTCCTCGGACGGCCGCCATGAAGTCCGCCAGCTTCGCCGGGTCCAGCCGGCCTCCGGTCCGGACGCCGGAGCAGAGATCCAGGCCGGCCGGCGCCACGGCGCGGAGCGCGTCGGCGGCGTTCGAGGGGCGCAGGCCGCCGGCGAGGAAGACCGGCCGCGGGCTCCGTCGCACGATCTCCGCGCTCACCGACCAGTCGTGCACGCGGCCCGTGCCGCCGAGTTCCTTCACCGACAGCGACGGGTTGCCCGAGTCGAGCAGCAGCACGTCGGCCGATTCCGCCGCGGCCAGGGATTCGTCGACGCTTTCCGGTCCGGTGACATGGATCACCTGGACCAGGACCGTGGCGGGGAGAAGTTGGCGGAGCTCGCGGATTCCACCTCCGTCCACGGTGTCCGTGAGCTGCACGCCGGTGGTGCGGCAACGGCGCCATTGGTTGGCGATCTCCGCGGGGGAACGGAGGCAGGTCAGGAGCCAAGTCTCACGGTGACCGCGCAAGGCGTCGGCGATCTCGGCGATGTCGGACTCCGGGATCGGCCCTGGTCCGCTGGGCATGGCGGAGACGAGGCCGAGGACGTCGGCCCCGGCTTGGGCTGCGAGACGGGCTTCCTCCACGGATGCGATGCAGCAGACCTTCACCCTCGGGGGCAGATGCATGGCGACGAGCCTCGACGTCGGGGCGGGCGAATCAAGGCCGCAGCGTCCGTGTCTCGTCGCCTCCGGCCGGCCTGTCCGCCACTTCGTTCCTTGGGTCCGGGTCGCAATCTGCCGATGCAGCGAAGCGATGGGTTCCGCGCTCCAACCGAGTCCGCTGCGGCACCGGGTTCCTCCCGGGAGCCGGTGGCCTTGGGCTTTGTGGGCGCTGGCATCGTGCCCGGCAGGCATCTCGGCGGCGGCGGAACCGGCCGCGGCGCAGGGATCGATTCGGGAAGCCTGGCCAGCACTGGGCCTGCTGGGAGGATTGGCGGTGTTGGGAATGCTGGTCCGTTGGCGCCGGCGGATCCGCGAGGAGGCCCGCCTCCGACTCCGACTGGAACGCGAGCGGACGATGGAGCGGCGCTACACCAAGCTGACCGAGAACGCTGCCGACCTCATCGCCACCCTGGACGCCTTGGGACGGATCACGTCCCTGAACCGCGCCGGGAAACAGTGGATCGAGGTGTCGGCCGGCGACGCCCTGGGGCGCTGCCTCGCCGAGCACTGGAACACGGCGGACCGGGCGCCGTTCGAGGCGGCTGTGGGCGAGGTCCTCCGCGGCGGGGAACCGGCGCCGTTCGAGGTGAGGCTTCCGCGTCCGGACGGACAGCAGCTCGACCTCGACGTGGTGGTGCGGGCCTGCGGATTGGACGGCGGTCCGCCGGAGATCCAGTGCATCGCCCGGGACATCACCGCCCGCAAGCGCATCGAGGCGGCGGCCCGCGAGGCCATCCTGCGCCAGCGCATCCACGTGCAGAACACGCCGCTGGGGGTGGTCGAGTGGAACGAGCGCTTTGAGGTGTCGGCGTGGAACCCGGCGGCGGAGCGGCTCTTCGGTTGGAGTCCCGCCGAGGCGTTGGGCCGGACCGCCGAGTTCCTCCATCCGCCCGCCGCGCGCCGCACCCTGGACCGGCGTTGGCGGGGTGTGGTCGAGAACCCCGACCGCCGTGAATCGGTGGAGCAGAACCTCACCCGCGACGGCC
>CAIYXO010000851.1 GCA_903930165.1 uncultured Verrucomicrobiota bacterium
AGACCACCGACCCGAACAGGATCCCCGGAAGATGGAGAGCCATCCGGCGGAGGGTCTCCGAGACCACCGACCCGGACTGCCGAGGACCGAAGAGCCGACGCCATCCTGCCGGCAGCAGTTCCTGGAAGGCCCCGAGGAACCCGGCCCGCCACAATTCCTCCCTCAGTCCGGCCGTGACGAAGCTCAGGACGGTGCATGCAAACAGGAGATAGAGCGGATCCATCAGGGCGCTCAGGTCCACCAGGGCCTCGACGCGCGGACGGCTGTCCTGGAGCACCTGCTCAAGTCCCTTCAAGGGATCGGTCCCACCCTTTCCCGCGCCGCCCGCCGCGGCCTCCCGGATCATCCGGAAGACCAGGAAGAGGATCCCGCCGGCCAGCAGCGCCACCCCCGCCCCGAGGCGGACCACCACCGACCAGATGGCGCCCCACAGCCAGTCCCACCAGCGCATGGGACGCCAGAAGATCTGTTCCCGGCCGAGGCGCCCGAAGTACCAGGCCACGGCGAACAGCGCGGCAAACATGCCGACGCTCTCCAGACACACGAGGGCCAATCCCTTCAATTCCTTGGGCAACACCGGCCCCGAAGGCTCCCCTCCCCGTTGAATCCAGTGCCCCAACAAACCCAGCATCAGCGGGTAGAAGCCGACGACGAGAAGAAATACCGCGGCACGCCATCGTGGACGCCCCGGTGCCTCCACGGCAGCCGGCAGATGCGGCAGCGGCGGGTCTTCGGTAGGGATCATGTCGGAAAATCAACGAGGTGGCCGAACCGAGTCGTCGGCCGCCTGCCGGCAGGCCGAGGCGACCGCCTCCAACTGCTGCAGGAACCGCTCCCGGTCCGACTCGGGCAGGACCTTCAACACATCGGTCTGGAGACCCACCGCGAGCTCACGCACCTCTTGGAACCGTTCGGCGCCCGAGGACAGCAACCGTATGCGGTAGGCCCGACGGTCCTTCTCATGCGGCCGCCTCTCGATCCAGCCGGCCTCCTCCATCCGCTCCAGCAGCGAGGCGACGGTGTTCGGATCGCTCGACATCGCCTCCGTGAGGGCGCGCTGGGTCATGCCCTCCGGATCCCCCTCCTTCAGCGTCCTCAGCGCGGTGAACTGGTCCGGGGTCACCCCGGTGTGCGCAATCCGCCGTCGAAAGGCCTGGTTCAACCCGTACCAGGCCCGCCGGAGCAACGGCGGCAGGCGTCGACGGACCGGCGAGTCCAAGGGGACGGTTGTTCGGGGGTTTGCAGGGGTGCTCACGCGAGCGTCGGGCCGGTTTGTCGCGGACGGCCCGGGTGTTGGCAAGGCCGCTTGTCTCGCGAACTTCACCGTCCGCGGCTTGCCGACGCCCGCCTTGGCCGGATTCCATGCCGTCCATGACGAACCTCCTCCGATGGCTCCTCTGCGGAGGTCTGTGCCTGCTCCCGGCCCTGGGTTCCGAGTCGCAACGCTGGTGGAAGGGCAACCTGCACACGCACACGCTCTGGTCCGACGGCGACGGCTTCCCGGAGATGGTCGGCCTCTGGTACCGGGAGCACGGCTACCACTTCCTCGCCCTCTCCGACCACAACGTGCTCAGCCAGGGCGAACGCTGGATGAACGTCACCAACGTCCTCGCACGGTCCCGCGGTGAACCGTGGCGCGCCGGCTCCCATCGGCCCGTCGACCCCTTCCGCGACTATCTCCGCCGGTTCGGCCCCGACTGGGTCGAGACGCGGCGGAACCCCACCAACTCCGAGACCCAGGTCCGGCTCAAGCCCTTCGGCGAATACCGCGCCCAGCTCGAGGTCGCCGGACGTTTCCTCATGATGCCGGCCGAGGAGATCACCCACACCGCCGCCAACCGGAAGGCGATCCACATCGGTGCGGTCAACCTCCACGATTGGATCCCGACCCAGGACGGCGCCACCGTCCCGGAGGTCCTCGCCCGCACCCTCCGGGCCGTCCAGGTCTCGGCCGACCGCAACGGCAGCCCCGTCCTCGTCCACGTGAACCACCCCAACTACAAGTGGGGCGTGACCGCCGAGGACCTCGCGCAGGTGGTCGAGGAACCCTTCTTCGAGGTGTGGAACGGCGTCGACGGCGACAACGATCCGGGCGACGCGCGCCATCCCCCGACCGAAACGCTCTGGGACGTCGCCAACACCCTCCGCCTCGTCACGTTCCAGGCGCCGCCGCTCTTCGGGCTCGCCACCGACGATTCCCACGACTTCCAGGGCACCAAGCGCCGCTCTCCGCCCGGCCGTGCCTGGGTCATGGTCCGCGCGTCCCATCTCACGCCGGAATCCCTGATCCACGCCATGCAGGCGGGAGACTTCTACGCCTCCACCGGTGTCGAACTGCGCGACGTCCGCTTCGACGAGAAGGAACGCCTCCTGTCCCTGCGGATCCATGCCCGGCCCGGCGAACGGCTGCTCACCCGCTTCATCGGCACCCGCCGGGGCGCTTCCCTCGACGGACGCCGCCGCATCGGGGCCGACGGCAAGGAGATCGACTCCACGCTCGACTACCGGACCGGCTCCGGACCGCAGATCGGCGAGGTCCTCGCGGTCGCGAAGGGCAGCACCCCCTCCTACCGTCTGCGCGGCGACGAACTCTACGTCCGCGCGGTGGTCACCTCCTCGCGCCGTGTCGCGGTGGCGACGACCGAGGCCGAGTTCCAGACGGCCTGGACCCAGCCGGTCGGCTGGCGGAACCTCGTTCCCGCCCGATGATTCCCTCCCAAGCCACCCTCGCGCTGTTCGACGGACCGGGATCGCCGTTCCGCCTCGCGACGGTCGACCTCCGCCCGCCCGGTCCCGGCGAACTCCTCGTCGAGGTCTCGCTCGCGACGATCTGCGGCTCCGACCTCCACACCGTGGACGGCCGGAGGTCCTGCCCGACTCCCTGCGTGCTGGGACACGAAGGCGTCGGGACAATCGTCGCCGCCGGTTCCGGCCGCCCGGAGTTCCAACCGGGCCGGAGGATCACCTGGACGCTCGCCGACAGCTGCGGTTGCTGCCGTCCCTGCATCGACTGGGCCCTGCCCCAGAAGTGCGAGCACCTCTTCAAGTACGGTCATGCGCCGGCGGACACCGTCTCGGACCTCAACGGCTGCTTCGCCACCCACATCCTCCTCCGCCCCGGAACCACGGTGGTCCCGCTGCCGGACTCCGTGTCCGACGCCGCGGCCGTGCCTGCGAACTGCGCGTTGGCCACCCTGTTTGCCGCCACCGAGGCGGTTCCCCACTCCGGGAACACCGCACTCATCCAGGGCGCCGGCCTACTCGGCCTCTACGGTTGCTCCATCCTCAGGTCCCGCGGATGGAAACGCGTGCTCGTCTCCGATCCCAATCCGTCGCGCCGCGCCCGCGTCGTGGATTTCGGCGGCGAACCGGTGTCGCCCGAGGAACTCCGTGGCCTGTCCGCCTCGGTCGTCGATGCGGTCCTTGAGGTGGCAGGACGGGCGGAGGTGATTGGCGAAGGAATCCGACTGCTGCGGCCGGGCGGCCACTACTCGTGGATCGGGATGGTTCATCCCGAGACCGCCCTCGACATCACCGGCGAATCGGTCGTTCGCAAATGCCTGACCGTGCACGGCACGCACAACT
>CAIYXO010000852.1 GCA_903930165.1 uncultured Verrucomicrobiota bacterium
ACCCTTCAACCCTTCAACCCGTCTCCGCCACCCCTCCCTCACCTCTTCACCGCGACGAGGGCCGCGCAATGGGCCAGGGTGGGAATGCGTTCGATGGGATGGAGTCCGACCTCGCGAAGCCATCCGGAATACTCCGCCGCGGAATAGGCCCGCCCCTCGGTCACGCTGAACAACGCCGCGGAATACAGCGCGATCGGCAGCGGCCCACCCAAGTCGTCGTCGAGGAAGACGTCCTGCAGGATCAACCTGCCGCCGGACGGCAAGGCTTCGGCGCAGCGCCGCAACAGGGCCCGGCATTCGGGCACATCCCAGTCGTGGAGGATGTTCGACAGCAGGATGGCGTCGGCCCCGGCCGGCAAGGGGTCGGTGAAGAAGTCTCCCGACTGGAGTTCCATCCGGTCGGCGACACCGGAACCGGCGGCAAACTCGGCCGCCACCCGCAGCACTTCGGGCCGGTCGAAGACCACCGCCCGCAATTCCGGATTCCGACGCAGCAAGGCGACGGAATAGATGCCCGTGCCGCCGCCCACATCGAGCAACCGCTGCGCTCCGGCCATCGGCAGCCGTTCCGCCAAGGCCGGCGCCACGTTCCGCGCCCGACCCGCGAGGGAGAGCGTGAAATGCCGGGCCATGGCCTCGCTGTCCATCGCCGACTTCAGGCCGTCCCGGTAGATGAATCCCACCCCGGAACCGCCCTCGTCGGAGCCTTTGGGACGATTGGTGCGCAACCGTTCCACCATCTCCACCACGCCCGGGGATCCCGCGGCGAGCGCACAGTAGTCGCCCATGAAATGGGGCGAGCTTCGGACGAGATGTTCCCGCGCGGAGTCCGTGAGGCGGAAGCTCCCGTCCGCGTCGCGGGCCACGGCGCCCATGGCGCGGAGGGCGGTGAGAAGGACGTTGAGCGCCCGCGGCGAGAGACCGAGATCCTCCGCCAGCTTGGCGAAGGAAAGGGCCCCTGCGGCGAGCCGGTCGAACAGACCGAAGTGGGCGACCGCGGCGACGAACAGCTCGGTGCCGAAGCTGCCGCGGAAGATCTCGAACCACGGGGCCGGATCCGCCTGGGGCGGGGCGGTCGGCGTCCGGGTCTCATCGGCGGACCCGTTTCCGGCCGCAAGATCCAGGTCCGGGATCACGGACGGAACGCCTGGAAGATGGTCCGGGCCATCAGCGCGGCGCCGTTGCCGTCCGGATGGATCTTGTCCGGGAACAACTCCGGATGGCCGGTGAGCGCGTCGTTGAGGTCGATGACCGGGATCTTCTTGGAATTGGTCACCTCCATGAGCACCGGGATGATGCCGTCCTCGAGCACCTGGGCGTTGATGCCCCATTGGTCGCCGTAGATCGGAACCGGGAGGCAGAGCCAGATCTTGGGCTTGGACTTCAGGTCCCGGAACGCGGCGATGAGGTCCTTGGTGGACTGCTCGAACGCCTTGGGACCTTTCCAGTTCTGGGGTTTGGTGTCGTTGGTGCCCAGCATGAGCAGGATCACGTCGGGCTGCCAGGCCTTGGCGTTCTTGAACTCGTCGGTGGAGACGTACGGCAGGTCGCCGGTGGCCGACATCGTGGCGCCGCTGCGGCCGAAGTTGCGCACCTCGAAACGGTTGCCGAGCAGTTCCGCGAGCTGGACCGGATAGCAGAACTTCTCGCGGTCCTCCACCCCGGCCCCGTAGGTGATGCTGTCGCCGACGCAGGCGACGCGGATAGGACGCCAGCCACCCTTGCGGTCCTCGTAGTCCTCGATGCGGAGCAGTTCGGGGCGGAGCTTGCGGCGGCACCCGAGCGCGCCCGCGGCGGTGGCCGGGACGACGACGAAGGAGGACAGGAACTGGCGGCGGTTCATCCGCCCCAATGAAAGGCGGGCGGGACCACCCCGGGCAAGCGGGCTCTTGCCGTTACCGTCCACCAAGGCCGACCACCAAAGTCTGGCGGTGCCGAGAGGCTCTTGGTATCCCCTTCAGCATGCTGTCGGTCCAGAAAACGGCTTCCCCGTACCTGCCGCCCGCTTTGAACCCTCCACCTCGGACACCGATTCCCGCCCACTCCGTCCATCAGCCCTCCCAAGCACGCGCCCTAGAACT
>CAIYXO010000853.1 GCA_903930165.1 uncultured Verrucomicrobiota bacterium
AGCCCAAGTGGACGGAAAACCACCCGTCGTAATCAAACGGGAATTGCGGAACTTCAGGCCGGCCGGACTCCCAAGAGGCCGCGCAACCAATTCCACGCGGCCATCAGTCCGACATCCTGCACCGTCGGGATTTCCAAGGCCGAAGCCACCGTCTCCTCATGCCCGCGGTAACGGGGAGGCAGGTCGAGAAGGTCCACGGAATCGGCGGAATCCACCCGCAACACCTCCGGATGCAACAGGCCCTTGCCGATGGCCGCGTTTCCGCGGACCAGGTCGAGCTTGAGTCTGCGCCGCGCCAGGAAGAGCCAGGGACGGTATTCGAACACCCATCCGCCCGCGTCGGGCCGAAGCCTTCCGAAGGTCCGTGCAGGAACACCCTCGATCTTCCTGGCAAGAAAAGCCGTGGCCCCGTCGGACTCCGGTGTGAATCGGGACCTGCGGAAGGTCAGGATATCCCAGGCGAAAACGTTGCCAAACACGAGGAGACGGAAGGCCCATCCGGCCAGGAGCAGGCAGATGCCGACGATGACCAATGCCCAGACCGCGCCGAAGAAGTCACTCAGCCAATGCGACCCCACCACCGAGGCGAGGATCGCGGTCCGGAAGGATTTCAGGGCGGCATCGACGGTGGCGAAGGGGCTGATGAGAATGAGGATGTTGATGGAATGGGAAACGACCCAGACACAGGCGTAGACGCACAACGCGACAGGAACCATGAGGAGGTTCAGGACAGGGGAGAAATCGATGGCGGCAAAGCCGTGGTCGGAAAGCGAAGCGGAAGAGGGCTCGAGGGCCTTGAAGACCGACATCGCAAGCGGGACGATCGCGCCCGTGGCGACCAGCCCGCTCAGCTTGTTCTCGAAGACCTCGGCGACATCCAACGGCTTCTTCAGGGCGGTCGGGACCACGGTGCCGAGCGAATCCTTGGCGAAGCAAAGGCCCACCAGGAGAAGCGCCGGGCCCCAGAACCAGGGCTGGGCGAACCAGGGCAGCTTCGCCTTGGCGGTGTCGGACTTCGCGTTGAACCACTGATACGCACCCACGGCGCCCATGCCCAGCAGGGGAGAAATCGCGATTCCCGTGATCTGGGAGATGGCCCCGGAAAGCTCATTGACCATCCCGGTCCCCGCCACAACGGGCTTCTCAGCGGTTGCAGCCGCAAGCGATGGCGCCAGCAGCAGACAGAGTGCGAGCAGAAACGAGATCAGGGGTCGGCGTGGTTGCATGAAGTTCTCCTTCCGCGTCAGACAACTGGGTTTGAGGGAGCGGTGGAAGTGGAAATTGGGAGAACGCTTCCGAACCGGTCGAAACCCGACGTCAGAGGACCCCGAAGATCGAATCCTCGACACGGCGAATCGAGCCGGCGGCGGTCAACGCCAACAGACGGGCTCGCGGGTCCGGTTCTCCACGTCGCCCGCTGGAAGGCGCCGTTCTCGCCGTCCTGTAGCCAGTGAGATGTCCATGGAGCTCCTTGATCTGAGGCAGAAGATCCGGATCGGCCAACGGAAAGAGGTTCAGCA
>CAIYXO010000854.1 GCA_903930165.1 uncultured Verrucomicrobiota bacterium
CACCTGCCCTCCCGGATCCGCACCCACACCTACCTCTACGCCCAGCCGGCCACCCGGAGGCTGCTCCCGGTCCTGTCCCTCGTCACGGCCACCAACAACCTGTACGGCCCGACCGGCATCATGGAGTACAGCCCAAGGAACACGCAGAACCACGGCGTCGCCTGGGAACGGCCGGTGTCCGTGGAATGGATCCGCCCCGAGGACAACGCGGGCTTCACCGTCGACGCAGGCCTCCGCATCGCGGGCGGCGACTACATCCGAGGCTTCTACAACTACCGCTCCACGGCGCTGCCCGAGAGCAAGTACTCGTTCCGCCTCTACTTCCGCGGCGAATACGGAGAGGGCAAACTCGGGTTCCCGGTCTTCCCGGGCACCTCCGTGGATTCCTTCGACACGCTCCACCTGCGCGCGGGGATGAACGACCACTCCAATCCGCTGCTGAAGGACGAGTTCGTCCGCATGCTCTGCTCGCAGATGGGCCTCGTCGCCAGCCACGGCACCTTCGTCCACCTCTTCCTCAACGGCGTCTACAAGGGCATCTACAACCCCACCGAACGGGTGAACGAGGACTTCCTCCGCCAGTACCACGGCGGCGGCGACCTTTGGGACGTCATCGGCGCCCAGAACCAGCTGCTCGGGGGCGACCTCACGGCGTGGAACGCACTGCGCACCGCGGCCCGCCGCGACCTCACCATCACCACCAACTACCTCGACGTCGCCTCACGGATGGACCTCGGGAACTTCGTCGACTACCTGCTGCCGCACATCTGGTCGGACAACGACGACTGGCCCCACAACAACACCCGCGCGGCGCGGGAACGGGTCCCAGGAGCGAAGTTCCGTTTCTATCCCTGGGACGCCGAGTTCTCCTTCGGCTCCCACGACGTCACATACGACACCATCGCCAACACGCTCTCCACCACAAGCCCGCCATGGGGCACGGCGGACTACCAAAACCTGTTCAACGCCCTGAAGCGTTCCCCGGAGTTCAGGCTGCTCTTCGCCGACCGCGTCCACAGGGCGTTCTTCAACGACGGCCCCTTGACCGACGCACGGATCCGCACCGCCTACGATGGCCTCAAGGGGGGTCTGGCCCCCTCGATATCGGGTTTCAGCGACGTGATCACCCCCTGGATCACGTCGCGGCGGCGGCATGTGACCAACGCCTTCTTCCGCGCCGGCTTCCTGGCATCCTCGAACGCCCCCGGACTGAACCGGTCCGGCGGGACCGTCCCGGCCGGTTTCCGGCTCGTGATGACCAACCTCGCCGGTAGCATCTGGTACACCACGAACGGCATCGATCCGCGGGTCCCGTTCGCCTCGTCCAACCATGCCACGGCGATCCGCTACGTCGGACCGCTTTCCGTCAGCCGTCCGCTCCGGCTCCTGGTCCGGTCCCTCAACGGAACCAACTGGAGCGCGCTCGTCGACGCCACATTCACCGTCGGACACGGCGCCGTTCCCATCCGGTTCACGGAGATCATGTACAACCCGCCGGGTGGCGAGGCCTACGAGTTCCTCGAACTCCAGAACACCGGCGGCGTGCCGGTCGACGTCTCCGGATTCCAGCTCGACGGCGTCGGATTCCGTTTCACGGAGCCGTTCCCGGCGGTGCCAGCTGGCGGACGCCTCGTGCTGGCGAACGGGCTTCGCACCAACCTCTTCGCGGGCAGGTATCCCACGGTCGCCATCGCCGGCTGGTTCTCGGGTTCGCTCGCCAACGGCGGCGAACGGCTGGAACTGCTCGACCGGTCGGGCCGGGTGGTCACCTCGGTGGACTACGGCGATTCCGCCCGTTGGCCCCGCAAGGCCGACGGCGGTGGCACCTCGTTGGAGAACGTACGTCCCGACGCCGATCCCGACAATCCGGCCCACTGGCAGGACGGCCCGGCCGGTGGCACCCCCGGCCAGTCGAACTCGCTCCAACCGGCCGTCGCGGTCCGCCTGAACGAGATCCGCGCCAACGGTTCCGCCGACTGGATCGAGCTGCACAACCCCGGCAACGCCACGGTCGACCTGTCGGGCTGGTCCCTCACCGACGACACCGACCCGCGCCAATACGTCTTCCCGTCCGGGACCCTCCTCGGCGCCGGCGCCCATCTGGTCGTCCACTCCTCGTCCTCCACCAACACCGCCACTCCCCGCGCGCCGATCCGGCTGGACCGCTCCGGGGAGACCCTGGTGCTGTTCGACGCCGCCACGAACCGCGTGGACGTCGTCCGCTACGGCGGCGTTCCCGAGGGCTTCTCGCTCGGACGCGGCGCGAACCTCGATTGGACGCTCTGCGAGCCGACTCCCGGATCGGCCAACGAGTCCGTGACCGCGTTCGGACCCGCTTCCGCCGTCGCCATCAACGAGCTCGAGGCCAACTCCGGCGACGGCAACGACTGGATCGAACTCCACAACACCTCCCCGCTCCCGGTGGGCATCGAAGGATGGTCGGTCGCCAACACCAACGGCATCGCACCCGTCGGATCCCCCATGTTCATCGGTCCCGGAGGCTTCATCGTCCTCAAGGCCGACGGCGCGCCCGGCCCGGACCACCTCGACCTCCGGCTCCCGGCCACCGGAGGGTTCGTCACGCTGCTGGACGCCCGTGCGGGCGAGGTGACCCGCATCACCTATCCCAACCAGATCGCCGACACCGCCTATGCCCGCATCCCGGACGGGACTGGCGCCTTCCAGTCCCTGTCCTTCAGCGCCACACCCGGCGGCAGCAACCGGGTGGCGGAACTCGGCCGGACGGCACGCCTCTCGGAGTTCCTCGCCCGCGGGGTTTCCGACTGGATCGAGCTGGAGAACGCGTCCACGAACCCCCTGCCGATCGGTCCACTCGTCCTGGAGGTCAATCCGCCCGATCTGCCGCCGCTTTCGGCGCCCCTCGGCGGCAGCCGCATCCTCGCCCCGGCCGAACGCCTCGTGATCCATTGCGGTTCCCTGCCCCAGGGAATCGTCCCGGGCCCCGGTGTCCTGCTCTTTCCCATCCCATTGCCCGACGACGGCGCGGTGATCTCCCTCTTCGACGCCTCCGGCCGGATCCTCGACCGCGTGGAATACGGCCCGCAGGTGCCAGGCCGTTCGCTGATCCGGATCCTGCCGAACTGGTGGCTCTCGGCCACCAACACCCCCGGAACCTCCAACTCGGTGGTCGCAGACATCGCCGGCGGATCCCAGGTCCGCATCAACGAATGGCTCGCGTCCGCCGGCGGCACCAACGAGTTCGTGGAGATCCACAACCCGGAGACGCTCCCGGTGAACATCAGCCGCTGGGCGCTCACCGACGACCCGTCGATCCGCGGCTCCACCAACCGGGTCCTGCCCCCGCAGAGCTACATCCCCGGTTCCGGTTTCGTCCGGTTCCGCCTCGAGGACACCGGACCGGACGTTCCGGGCGCGCCGCTGAAGTTCCGCTTGAGCGCCCTCGGCGAGACGATCCGCCTCTTCACCGCCACCGGCGGCGTCGTCGACTCCGTGGACTTCCTCGTCCAGGAACCGTGGGTCTCCGAGGGTCGCTTCCCCGACGGCTCCACCAACATCACGCGCTTTCCCGACGCCATGACCCCGGGCGCGCCCAACCGGGGTCGCCCCGTCGACGCCGACGGGGACGGCATTCCAGACGCCTGGGAAACCCAGAACGGTTTCCGTCCGGATTTCGCCGGCGACGCTTCGCTCGATGCGGATGGAGACGGCCTGTCGAACCTACACGAGTACCTCGCCGGAACGGAACCACGCAACGCCGCCAGCGGGCTCCGCGCAGGCTTCACGACGAGTCCGAGCGGACTGCTCACCCTCAGGTTCCAGGCCGCGGCCGGACGCACCTATTCCGTGCTCTTCGCCACGTCGCCGACAGGAACCTGGACGCGGCTTTCCGATGTCCCCGAAGGCGAAGGACGGGAAGTCTCCATGCCGATCCAGATGTTCCTCGCCGAAACCCGGTTCTACCGGATCGTCACCCCAGCCCAGCCCTGACATGCGCTACCTCATCCGCGAAAAGATCCTCTGCCTCGGCGACGACTTCTCCATCCGCGACGAAGATGGCCGCGAGAGGTTCTACTTCGACGGCAAGGCGTTCACTCTGTTCCGCGAGCGGATCAACATCCGCGATGAACACGGCGCCGACGTCGGCTTCGTCCGCCAGAAGATCACCCTGATCCGGAAGGCCTGGGAGATCCACCTGCGTGGCCGCCACGTGGCGACGGTGAGCAAGGACATCCTCACCCTGCTGCGCTGTTCGTTCACGGTCGACGTGCCCGGCCCCGACGACTACGAGGCCCAGGGCGGTTTCCTGCACCACGACTACACTTTCAGCCACCGTGGCGGCGTGGTGGCCACGGTCTCCAAGAAGTGGCTGTCGATCCGCGACACCTACGCCGTGGACATCGAACCCGGCCAGGACGACCTGCTGATCCTCGCCAGCGCCGTGGTCATCGACCAGATCTGCCACGATGAGGACGAGAATCCCCATCGCTGACGGAAGAACCCAGCTCAACCGCCGAGGGACCCCGGTCAGGGCTTGACCCGATAGAATTCATGGGATCCCGAGTCGCCCTCGGGAACCGGCACCTCGATTCCTTCGCCATCCAGGAAGTAGGCATTGGTTGCAAGACTCCAATCGATGAGGTTTGTAGACCGGACGACTTGAGGCTGGAGGTGCAGTTGAGGACCCAACCGCATCCTGAAGGACCCGGTCCCGTTGGGTACCAGACGGAAGTCCGGGGGTGGGAGAACCTCCACGGGTTCGTCGTCGACCGCCGATTCCAGTTCGCCCAGCGCAAGGCGCACGCGGCCGGAGAATCGATCTCCCGATCTCATCAGGAAAACCTCACTGGGGAAAACACGGGTCAGGAACCCCTCGAATCCAATTCCTGAAATCTCGTTGACCACCATCCTCAGTCCGGCGGTGCCGTCGAAGACAGCACGCACATGCTGTGAGCCGTCGGAGTCCAACAGCACGCCGGAGCGATTGCTCAGCGTCAGGGCCGCGTGAAGGACCCGGTACTTGGTGGAACGAAAGTCGGCAGTTCCGTTCATCTCGTCCAGGAACCAAGGCCATTGGGGGTCCACCGGAACCTCCGCCGGACCGGCAGGATTGCGGTACCGTTGGGCGAGGCCGCCGGCCCGTCCGATATGCCCCCGGGGATAGCTGGACCAGGTCGCTTTGCGATCCCAACGCAGATGGTCGCAATCGGCGACCAGGGAAAATGCCATTCCCAGCTCCCGGTACCACCAACTGAACTCGGCATTCCATTTCTGGTCATATTCGACATCCAGGTTTCCGACACCATCGAACCGGTAAACCAGCGTCCCGGTGATTCCAAA
>CAIYXO010000855.1 GCA_903930165.1 uncultured Verrucomicrobiota bacterium
CTCCGCACGGGCGAGGATCGGACGGAAGCCGGCGGTGACCCAGGCCAACGCGAACAGGAGAGGGAGCCAACGACGCATGGTGGGAAACTGGTGCGGGGGATCAACCCGCGCAACCCGTCATCGGCGGTTGGAAACCACGGCCGGAATTTCAGGCGCCACACGCGGCGTGGCTTGGTTCGATCCCGACGTTCCGAATCCAACCCCCTCCACCCGAAAGCACCTCTTCACATGGGACTTCTCAGCAGCCTCCTCGGCAACGCCTCCGAAATCGACATCCAACAGGTCCAGGCCGACCTCGCGCCGGTCCTGATTCCCGGGGAAACGGTGAACCGCGGCTTCAAGATCTTTCGCGACCTCTTCGTCTTCACCGAGCACCGACTCATCCTCATCGACGTCCAGGGCCTCACCGGTTCGAAGGTTTCCTATCACAGCATCCTGTACCGGAGCATCACGCAGTTCAGCGTGGAGACGGCGGGTTCCTTCGACGCCGACGCCGAGTTGAGGATCTGGGTCTCGGGCGGCAGCGGGCCGATCTCCAAGGAGTTCAAGAAGGGCACCGACGTGGTTGGCATCCAGAAGCACCTGGCGGGCTGCATCTTCGGGGCGTCTCGGAACGGCTAGGTGGGACCGGGCTCCTGCCCGGCCGGGGCGGGCCTTCTCGGGAATGCTTTGCATCCGACATCGAAACGCGGATGGGGAGGCGGCAGATTGCCCAGGCCAAGCCATCGCCGCCATGCACCCGTTCCCGTCACCCGAAGAGGTCGTCCGCCGCCAGCTCGAAGCCTACAACGCAAAGGATCTGGAGGGGCTGATGCAGACCTACGACGAGAATGCGCGACTGTACGAGCTCGGCGGGGAACTGCTGGCCCGGGGACATCCCGAGATCCGCGCCCGGACGGCCCAACGTTTCGAAGAGCCCAACCTGCACGCGCGACTCCTCCGGCGCGTGGTGATGGGAGAGGTGGTGGTCGACCACGAGGAGGTCGACCGCACGTTCCCGGACGGACCCGGCCGGATGGAGCTCGTGTGCGTCTACCGGGTCGTCGGGGGCCGGATCCTCAGCGCCACCTTCCATCCCGGACCGAGGCGGTCCATCCCGGCGGCGTGAAGCCCGTGGAGGGCGAACGCCGATTGTTCGTCACCTTTCCGGGCCCGGTTCCCACGTGAGGGTGATGAGAGTCCACCCTGCACCGTTTCCGACGGAAACCGACGAACAGCTCTGGCTCCGGACCCGGCGGGGGGATCCTGAGGCCTTCGGCCAACTGGTGGCCCGCCACCAGACGCTGCTGTGCTCCCTCGCCTACAGTCGTTGCGGCGACCTCGCCCGATCCGAGGAGATCGCCCAGGAAGCCTTCCTCGCGGCCTGGCGTCAGCGGGAGACCCTGCGGGAACCGTCGCGGCTCAGGTCCTGGCTGGCCGGCATCACCCGCAACCTGGCCCATGGCCATGTGCGCCGCGAGCGGCATGGTGGGGCGACGTTCCTTCCGATCGAATCCCTCGAATCGGGAGAGGCTCCGTCGTCTTCCGCCGAGGATCCGCTCGGCGATCTCGTCTCGAGGGAGGAGGCGGACCTTCTCTGGCGCACGCTCGGGTCCCTGCCCGAATCCTATCGCGAGCCGTTGGTGCTCTTCTACCGCCAGGGCAGGTCGGTCTCCGAGGTGGCACGGGCCCTGGACCTCACCGAGGACGCTGCGCGACAGCGGCTCTCCCGAGGTCGCTCCCTGCTCCGGGAGAACCTGGCGCAGGTTCTCGAGCGGACGCTGGAACGGACGGGGCCGACCGGGGCCTTCACCGCCGGAG
>CAIYXO010000856.1 GCA_903930165.1 uncultured Verrucomicrobiota bacterium
CGACTGCCACGTCCCCCGAGAGGCCTGTCCCTTCAACCTCGCCCCCACCTCCAGCACCACCGCCACCCTCGTGCTCGGCGACGCCCTCGCCATGGCCGTCATGGACGCCCGGGGATTCAAGGTGAAGGACTTCGCCCAGCGCCACCCGGCCGGTGCCATCGGCAGGGCCATGCTGGTCAAGGTCGGCGACATCATGCGCCGCGGCGACCGCAACGCCGTCGCCCCCACCACCTCCACGGTGAAGGAGGCCCTCCTCGCCATGACCCGGGCCAAATCCGGTTCGGTGGCCGTCGTCGACCGCCGCGGCAAGCTGGCCGGCGTCTTCACCGACGGCGACCTGCGCCGACGAATGGCCGCGGACGACGACGTGCTCGGCCTTTCGTTGAAGGAGGTCATGACCGCGGATCCCGTGTGCATCCGCGAGGACGCCCTCGCCGCCGCCGCGGTCCGCATCTTCCACGAGCGCAACATCGACGATCTCATCGTGGTCAACGCCCGCCGCGAGCCGGTCGGGCTCGTCGATTCCCAGGATCTGCCGAAGCTGAAGCTGATGTGAACCGTCCGTGCGCCGGCCGCGATCCCATTCGACCTCGCCGTTCCCGGGCTGTTAGGATCGCCCCATGGTTCACGTAGGAATCGGATACGACGTCCACCAGCTGGTGGCAGGCCGCCGGCTGGTGCTGGGCGGCGTCGAGATCCCGCACGACCGCGGATTGGACGGCCACTCCGACGCCGACGCCCTGATGCATGCGATCACCGATGCCGTGCTCGGCGCGGTCGGGGAGGTCGACATCGGCCACCTCTTTCCGAACACCGATCCCACCTGGAAGGGCGCCCCGAGCCGCGTGTTCCTCGAGGAGGCGGCCCGCCGGGTCGCCGCGCGCGGCGGCCGCATCGTCAACATCGACGCCACCCTCGTCGCCGAACGTCCGAAGATCTTCCCCCACATCACCGCCATGAAGGCCAACATCGCCACCGCCCTCGGAATTCCGCCCGCACGCGTCGGCGTGAAGGCCACCACCAACGAAACCATGGGATTCGTGGGACGCCAGGAAGGGATCGCCGCGATGGCGGTCGCCGCCGTCGACCTCCCGGAACCCGCCGCCTGAACCGCCATGGGAGCCAAGGCAGAACTCGGATGGACCACGCCGGGCGAGGATGGCGTGAAGCGCCACGTCTACGCCCAACACGTCGGCAGCGAATGGCGCTTCCACGAGCGGCCCAAGCGCCGCGGACGCGAGATCGAATGGGTTCCCATGCCCGATCCGCCGCTGCGGGACTGGCTCGAGCTGCTGGACTGCGTCGAACGCGGCTACGTCCGCCGGCGGTTCATGCCCGACGACATCGAGCACATCAAGAAGCGCATCCGCGAGAGGTTCCCGGAACACCGGTTCGAGTGACTTGCCGGCCATGAACCACAGGCTCGCCCTCGTGGCCCTGGTCGTCCGCGACTACGACGAGGCCATCGCCTTCTACCGGGACCGCCTGGGTTTCGGGCTCGTCGAGGACACCCCGCTGGGGGCCGGGAAACGCTGGGTTGTGGTACGGCCCCCGGGATCGGACGGGTGCGCCCTGCTGTTGGCCCGCGCCGTCGGCCCGGAGCAGGAGGCCGCGATCGGCAACCAGTCCGGCGGACGGGTCTTCCTCTTCCTCCACACCGACGACATCGCCCGGGACCACCGCCGCCTCGTCGAGCGGGAAGTCCGCATCGTCCGGCCCCCGGAAGTGCAACCCTGGGGAACCGTCCTCGTCTTGGCCGACCTCCACGGAAACCTCTGGGACCTGATCCAACCGGCCACACCGGGAACGATCCGCAGTTGATGCCCCCGCCCGGCGGGACCAGTTTCCCCCCATGGGCCGCCCGCTCATCCTCGTCACCCCGAGTCCCCAGGACTCCGGTGTGGAGCTGCTCGATCCCTCGATCAGCGTCGGCAACCGCTACCTCGACGCCGTGGCGGACGCCGGCGGCCTGCCGCTGGTGTTGCCCCTCACCACCGACCGGTCCCGGCTCGCGGAGTATGTCGAGGCGGCCGCCGGGGTGATGCTAACGGGTGGAGACGACATCGACCCGCGGATCTACCAGCCCGAGATCGACCCCGCCCTGCTCGCGCTCTGCGACTGTGCCGGCCCGGTGCGGGACACCATGGAGCTGACCCTCCTGGACGTGCTCTTCCGTTCACCGCGTCCCCTGCTCGCCATCTGCCGTGGACATCAGCTCGTCAACGTGGCCCTCGGCGGGACCCTCTATGCCGACCTCCCCGCCCAGCGTCCGGGCGAAGTCCGGCACGCCCAGATGGATCGCCGCTTCGAGACGGTCCATGATGTCGAGGTGTTGGCCGACACGGCATCGGCCTCCTTCTGGAAGTGCGACCGGTTCGGCGTCAACAGCACCCACCACCAGGCCATCCATCGCCTCGCCGATCCGCTCCAGCCCACGCTCTTGGCCCCCGACGGCGTGATCGAGGGAACCGAGCTCCGACCCGAGCACCGTGGTCTTCTTCCCTGGTACTCCTCGGTCCAGTTCCACCCGGAGCGCCTCACGCAGGGCCCGCCGGAACCCGCCCGTCTCTTCCGCGCCTTCGTCCAGGCGGTCCGCGCCTTCCGCACATGAACCGCCCATTCCGTCTCCTGCTCCTGTTCCTGCTTCCCGCCGCGATCTCCATCGGGGCCGAGCCGGAGACGCAGGCCCGCCCCCCGAAGCCCCTCTACGAGTTCCGTCCGGGATCGTTCGACGGCATCGGAAAATGGTTCCTGGGACGCGAGATCGCCCACTTCATGTCCCATCAGGGGGCGCCGTGGCTGGAACGCGAGGAACGGGAAACCGAGGAGGAACCGACCCGCCTGGTCGCAGCGCTCGACCTCAAGCCGGGAAACCACGTCGGGGACGTCGGAGCAGGCAGCGGCTACCTCACCTGGCGTCTCGCCAAGGCCGTCGGCCCGACGGGCCACGTTTATGCCAACGACATACAGCCCGAGATGCTCTCGATCCTCCGGACCAATGTCGCGGCCCGCGGCGTGACCAACGTCACCCCGGTGCTCGGCGAGGTCACCGATCCGAGACTGCCCGAGGCGGCGCTGGACCTGATCATCCTGGTCGATGTGTACCACGAGTGCGACCACCCCTTGGAGATGGCCTCGGCGA
>CAIYXO010000857.1 GCA_903930165.1 uncultured Verrucomicrobiota bacterium
AATCGGGCGCCCCAGTGGCGTCTTGGCGATTTTGCGTGAGGTCGGTCTTGGCTCCTCCCCTCGCCTGCCTTCACGGATCGGGATCCGCCATTCCCGACGCCTTGCCGGATTCGTTGTTTTGACGCCCCGTCGGCTTGCGACACTCTGTCGCCATGCGCCTCGACCAATGGCTCTGGGCTGTCCGCCTCTACCGCACACGCACCGTCGCGACGACCGCCATCAAGTCGGGCGAAGTGACCGTGGACGGCGTCGCGCCCAAGCCGGCGATGGAGGTGAAACCCGGACAGACCGTCGCCGCCAAGACCGGCGACATCACCCGCACCTACCGCGTGATCGGCGCACCGAAATCCCGCGTCGGCGCACCGTTGGTCGCAGGCTTCGCCGAGGACCTCACCCCCGCCTCCGAGTTCGAACGCGCCAAGCAGCAGGCCGAACAGTCGGGCTTCCGTCCCCGTGGAGCCGGCCGTCCCACCAAGAAGGATCGCCGCCAGATCCTCCGTTGGTCAGGGGATGTGGGCGACTAGTCGCTGTCAGTGGTCGGTGGTCCGTTGCGATCGCGCTCGTCGGTGGTCGGCGCCGGGCCACGGACCATTGGCGGCGAACCCCACTGAAAACTGAAAACTTGAAACTGAAAACTCCTCCGGAATAGCCGCGGCGGAACTCACCGGCCCGACGGGCCGTCCTTGGCTTCCGGGCCCTTGCCTTCGACCGGGGCCTTCAGCGCGGCTTCCTGCAACGCACGCCAGCGGTCCACGCGTTCCTTGATCTTGCGCTCCACGCCCTGCTCGGTGGGTTCGTAGAAGCGCCGGGGCTCGCCGAGATGGTCCTGGGGCACGAAATGGCCCGGGAAGTCGTGCGCGTAGAGGTAACCCAGCCCGTTGCCCAACTGCTTGGCTCCGGCGTAGTGCGCGTCCCGCAACGCCCGCGGCACCGGGAGCGTCCGACCCGAACGGACGTCCTCCAGGGCCTTGTCGATGGCCAGGATCACGGAGTTGCTCTTGTTCGCCGTGGCCACGTAGAGGGCCGCCTCGGCGATCGGGATGCGCGCCTCGGGCCAACCGATGTTCGCCGCCACCTCGCAGGCCGCCTGTGCCAGCACCAACGCCATCGGATCCGCCAGGCCGACGTCCTCGCAGGCATGGACCAGGATGCGCCTGGCGATGAACCGCGGGTCCTCGCCGGCATGGATCATCTTGGCCAGCCAGTAGAGCGTGGCGTCCGGGTCGCTGCCCCTCATGGACTTGATGAAGGCGCTGATGGTGTCGAAGTGGGCGTCGCCATCGCCGTCGTACACCACGGCCTTCTTCTGGATGCATTGCTCCGCCACCGGGAGATCGATGCGGATGCGTCCGTCGGTTCCCGGCTCGGTGGTGAGCGCGGCGATCTCCAGGGAATTGAGCGCCTTCCGGGCATCGCCGTCCGCCACCGTCGCCAGGTGCCGGAGGGCTTCCTCCTCGGCATCGATCGGGAGGTGTCCCACCCCGCGCGAGACATCCGCCAGCGCCCGCAGCAGCAGCCCGAAGAGGTCCTCGGGTGAAAGCGGACGGAGCTCGAAGACCTGGGAACGCGAGACCAGGGGCGAATTGACGAAGAAGAACGGGTTGTGGGTGGTGGCGCCGATCAGGCGGATCACCCCGCTCTCGACGTCGGGCAGCAGGGAGTCCTGCTGGGACTTGTTGAACCGGTGGATCTCGTCGATGAAGAGGATGGTCCCCTGCCCGGTGTTGCGGAGCCGATGACCGGCGCCCTGGAGCACCCGGCGCATCTCGGCGACGTTCGACTCCACCGCGTTCAGCCTCTCGAAGTGGGCCTTGGTTCGTGCGGCGATGAGCTGGGCCAGGGAGGTCTTTCCCGTTCCCGGAGGGCCGAAGAAGATCAGCGACTGGATGCGGTCCGCCTCGATCGCCCGACGGAGCAGCAGTCCCGGGGCGAGCAGATGCCCCTGGCCGACGTATTCGTCCAGTGTGCGAGGACGCATCCGCGCGGCCAGCGGGGCGGCCGAGGTCGTGTTCGTGGAACCGCCGTTGCCTCCATCCGAAGCCGATGCCGTCGAACCCGGGAAGGATTCCCCGGGAGGATTGCCAAAGAGTTCGGACTGCGCCACGGCAGGAGCCTAGGGCGGTCGCGGACGCTTGTCAGCCCGGGCCCGGAGGCGATGATCCCGCGCATGGTCCGCCCCGCATCGATCCTCGTCGCCACGCTCCTGCTGTCGGGCTGCACCTCCTTCGAGAAGGAATGGGCCGCGGCGCCGGCGACGGCAGCGGACGGCGTGGCGGGCCGCTGGACCGGCCGTTGGCAGAACACGAACAACACCCATGGCGGGGCGCTGAGGGCGGTCGTGAAGCCCGACGGCAAGGAGGCGTACATGGCGCGGTTCCATGCCGTCTGGGGAAACCACTCCGGCAGCTTCAGCACCCCTCTTCCCGGCACCTTCAAGGATGGGGAGTACCACTTCCGGGGCTCACGGCGGATCTTGGGCGTGAAGATCACGACCGCCGGCCGCATCGGGACCAACGGGTTCGAGGCCACCTACGACAGCGCCTTCGACCGCGGCAACTTCCAGCTCGGGCGAACCGAGCGGTGAACCGGCCTTGGGAATCCCGGAGCCAGTGGAAAAGAAAAAGGCGACGCCCTGCGTCGGATGCAGGACGTCGCCGGAAAGAATCCCCACCATGGCCGTTGGAGACGGGCCCCTTCTTACCGAAGGAACCAGGTGGGAGCAGCGGGTGCTTCGCCGCCTTCCTGTAAAGGAGGCATGGCTTTGTCGCACTTAAAACCGCTTTGATGCTCCCGTATTAGGAATTAGGTCGAGGGAC
>CAIYXO010000858.1 GCA_903930165.1 uncultured Verrucomicrobiota bacterium
CGAGATCAAGGAGTGAGCGCCGGACCTTCCGGAACCACTTCCCAACTCAAGTCAACATGGCCAACACCCTGAAGCTCGAGATCGTCACCCCAGAGGCCCGGATCTATTCCGAGGACGTGGACATGGTCACGCTGCCCGGCGTCGAGGGCGAGATGGGCATCTTCCCGATGCACATCCCGCTCATGACCCAGGTCGTCCACGGCGAGATCATCGCCCGCAAGGGCGGCCAGGAACAGTGCCTGGCCGTCGGCGAGGGATTCGTGGAGATCACCGGTGAACGCGTGGCCATCCTCACGGACATGGCCATCCGCGCCGACGACATCGACGAAGCCCGTGCCGAGGAGGCGCGCAAGCGCGCCGAAGCCCGCTTGGGCGAGAAGATCGGCGAGGAGGAGATGGCGTCCGTCCAGGCCGCCCTCATGCACTCGCTCACCCAGCTCAACGTGAAGCGCCGCCAACGTCGCTGAGCCCTCGGAAGCCTTTCCAGGCCGGACCTCCCGCAAGGGTGGCTCCGGCCTTTTTCATTGTCATCCGCAGGCGCCGACCTCCCTTCCGGATGACTTCTTCGACAAGTGCGGCCAGACGGATCGCGCCAGCGTCTTGGAGTGCGCGAGTCCGCTCGCGCTTTGGGAGGGAGACACGGATTCCCACGGACAAGCACGGACGGAACAAGGAGCTCCGGTGGAATCGTCCTCCTGCGAGTGAAGCCCTCCGCAAGCGGCGTGAAGATAAAGGACGATCAGCAGTTTACGTCATGATGCTTGGGCGTAGCCTGTGAGTTTGTCCCCTACTTCGCCTGTCGGTCGGCACGCCGTAGGAGACGAAGTCACGAGGCTCAAACCTCTGCTGACGATCGCCGGGCACAAAGGCCACGGTGGGCGTCAGATCGACTTTGGAAGCACCCGAGCCGCGGAGTTCGCGGAGAAGAGGCACCGAACCTCATGCGCCAGCGTCCTGGAGTTCGCGAGTCCGCTCGCTCTTTGGAACGAGACACACCTTCGCGTTGGACCGAAGACCAACCCACGACCAAAGCACCTCGAAGCCTCAGAATCTCCTTTTAGTCCACTGAAACCACTGGTTGTCAGCAAGATGGACCGTGTGGCCAGCGGACATGTCCCTTGTGGGTTCCCGCGAGTCATCGGAGCGTGGCGAGTCACCGGTCGGGCTTCGCCCTGAAGACCATGCGGATTTGGCCCGAATCCATGCGTCTTGGGACACGCAGATAGCTGAAACGCGATCGATGGCGATGGCGGACCTGCAGGAGATCCTGGGGGTCGTGGATCCGGAATGGTTGACGGCGGTCCTATCGATCCCGCCGTCAGCCAGGGCATTTCCGAATGATCTCTCACCACGGGAAGCTATACCGACCCAGGCCGGAGCCAGTGGTCCACGCTGAGAGTCTTCCTTCGAGCCGTCGCAAGGGGTCGGCTTGGATCGGAAGGGGCAAGAGACTCCTCTCGTCGTCACCGACGCGTGCGGGAGGTAGGGCAACCGCGGCCTTGCGGCTGCGGCCACCGACGTCGCAGCGGTTGCTAGCGGTCGAGGTGAAGGCATGGACGTTCTGGATTTCTGCGGGCCACAAACCACAGGCCCGCCTGAGAGGGTGGGCGGGCGTCGATCCGGATTGCTGGGATGCCGTTGATCGTGGATCGCTTGCGTCTCGTCGCGCGGGACTGTGGTCCCGAGGCCCGGGTTCGGTCCGGATTCAGGAGCCGATGACGAACCC
>CAIYXO010000859.1 GCA_903930165.1 uncultured Verrucomicrobiota bacterium
ACCCGAAGGAGATGTGGGCCGGCAACCCGGTCCTGTTCCCGATGGTCAGCTACAGCCATCTCCCCGGGGCCCAGCACCACTACGAATGGGAAGGACGCCGCTTCCCGCTGCCCCAGCATGGCTTCGCCCGACGCTCGAAGTGGACGGTCACGGACCGCGCCGCGGACTCGGTGACGATGGAACTGGCCGACACCGCGGAAACCCTCGGGGTCTATCCCTTCAGGTTCCGCTACGCCCTCACCTACCGGCTGGAGGGAGGACGCCTCCACTGGGAACAGGTGATCGGGAACCGCTCCGACGTCCCGATGCCCTTCGGCTCGGGATTCCATCCCTACTTCCGCCTGCCCCTCGGCGCGAACTCGCGGCGCGAGGACTGCCATGTGCGTTGTCCCCGGGGCATCCGCTACAATCCGGTCGGGCTTTCGGAAGCCTATTTCACGGAACCCTTCCCGGCGCAGGAGGTGCCCGTGTCCCGTGATGTCGCGGACACGATCCAGCTGGGCGACCTGGCGGAGCGGGAGTTCGGCCTGGTCGACCGCGCGGCCGGCCTCGAGGTGGTGATGAACTGGGAGGCGGCCCCGGAACACCGGTTCTGCGCCCTGTGGTCGCGGACGACCTCCGCGGACTTCTACTGCATCGAGCCCTGGACCGCGTTGCCCAACGCCTTCGGCCGCCCCGACGACCGGGAGATCCGCGTGCTCGCGCCGGGCGGGGTCTTCCGCTCCTCCATGTGGGTCGACATCCGGGCGGCCTGAGCGGGTGCGGCCGGCCCGCCGACGGGGACGAGCTTCGTGGTTCCGCTGCGCGCAGCCGCCGGCTAGGCTGGATCCCATGGCCAAGATCCTCCTCGTCGACGACGAACTCACCATGGTCCAGATGGTGGCGGAAGTGCTCCGCCAGGAGGGCCACGAGGTGTTCCCCTTCACCAACATGAACGGGGTGGTCGAGGCGCTCGCGTCCAAGCAGCCCGACCTGGTGATCACGGACCTGTACCTCGACCGCACCAAGCCGCACGGCTTCGAGATCATCCAGAAGGCGAGGGCGATGAACCCGCCGCCGACGGTGATCATGATCACCGGATTCGGGACGGTGGACAGCGCGGTGGAGGCGATGCGCCTGGGGGCCTTCGACTACCTGCAGAAGCCGTTCAAGCTGGAGGACCTCAAGTTCCGGGTGAACCGGGCGCTGAACACCGCGGCCGTGGTCGCGGAGAACACCTACCTGCGCAAGGAGGTGAAGAAGAAGTACGGCTTCAGCCAGCTCATCGGCAGCAGCCCGCGTATGCACGAGGTCTTCCGCATGATCGAACGGGTCGCGGACACCGAGGCCACGGTGCTGGTGCTCGGCGAGAGCGGCACGGGCAAGGAGCTGGTGGCACGGGCGCTCCACTTCAACTCCCGGCGCCAAGGCGGTCCGTTCGTCCCGGTCAACTGTTCCGCCCTACCGGAAAACCTGCTCGAATCGGAGCTCTTCGGCCACCGCAAGGGCGCGTTCACCGGCGCGGTGAACGACAAGAACGGCCTCTTCCACGACGCCGACGGCGGCACGATCTTCCTCGACGAGATCGGCACCATGCCGGCGCAGCTGCAGAGCCGCCTGCTCCGCGTGCTCCAGGAGAAGGAGGTGCGGCGCGTCGGCGACAACCTCCCCACCACCGTCGACGTCCGCGTTCTCGCCGCGACCAACGAACAGCTCGAGACGCTGGTGAAGGAGGGCAAGTTCCGCGAGGACCTCTACTACCGGCTCAACGTGGTGGCCATCAACCTGCCGCCGTTGCGCGACCGCAAGGAGGACATCCCCATGCTGGTGTCGCATTTTCTCAAGGACCGGACGCATCCCCGTTCCGGACGCCCCTACCGGATCAGCCAGCGCGCCGTGGACACCCTGCTGGCCCACGGCTGGCCCGGGAACGTCCGCGAGTTCCAGAACGCCATCGAGCGCGGTTGCGTGTTGAGCGATGACGCCCTCATCCGTGTGCGGGACCTGCCGCCGGTCGTCGCGCGGCTGGCGTCGGGTTCCGAACAGGACGAGCAGCGCCAGTTGGCCGAGATGGCCGAGCCCGTCGGCAACACGCCGGTCGCTCCCGGGACCGCTCCGCTCCCGACGACCCCGGGCGCCGCGCCCGCCAACAAGTCCGGCCCTGCCCTCCCCCAATCCGTGGTCAGCCTGAAACGGTTCTCCCGCGACCAGGAGATGGCCTACATCCAGCACGTTCTGGCCCTCTGCGGACAGGACAAGGAGGAGGCCGCCCGGCGCCTCGAGGTCAGCCTCGCGACGCTTTATCGCAAGCTGGCCGAGGAGGGCGAATAGCCGAGGTTGCCCCTGGGGCCCATGCGGATGGGACCTTCACGCAGAACCGCAAAGCCGCGAAGGGCAGGAAAGGAAAACGCGGCTCTGAGGCAACCATGCCGGACTTCTGCCGGTGGCGATCATTTCGGATCCCGCTTCAGGTCCCCGCTGGCGTCTTGGCGATTTTGCGTGGGTCCCCACCCGCATTCCTGGAGCGGATCCGGTTCAGCCCGGCTGCGCGAATGCATCGTGCTCCTGGCCGAACTGCGCCAGGAAGTGGAGGGACATCGAACGTTCGAGCACGAGGACCGGCAGCAGCAGGACCGTTCCGATGTAGGGTAGGATCAGCAGGCATCCGGCGAGACAGCAGGTGAGCACCACGAGGAGGACGACCGCCAAGCCGCATGCGAACCCGACCACGAGGCGCAGCAGGAGGAAGAGCAGGAATTCGCCGAGGTGCGCCGAGGCGAGGCGGAGGAACGATCCCCACGCGGCGAGGATCCCGCGGCGTTGGCGGTACAGGATGGGGACCACGAACTCGCCGTTCAGGAAGTGGATCAGCCCCCAGAAGACGGCGATCGGGAGGATCAGCAGCACCAGGCCGATCAACGGGATGAGGAGCCGTTGCTGGAACCGCTCCGGATGTCCGATCGACGGCAACACCAGCGCGAGCATCAGCCCGACGACCGGCAGGATCGAGATCAGCGAGCCGAGTCCGACGACCAGCCGGAAGAAGAAAAGGCTCCACGCCTCCGGGGCGTAGCGGGTCCAGGAGCCGCCGATCTCGGCCCGCCCCTTCGCGACCGCGTCCACGAACATCATCTGGCCGCGCGACTGCACCCAGAGCAGCACCAGCCCGATCGCGACCGACAGCAACACCACTCCCAGCACCACCGGCACGAGCCACCAGAGGTTCTCCCGGAGGAAAGGCATCGGATCGGGCATCTGCGCGCCGCGACCGCCGCCGCCTCCCGAGCCCGGGAAGTTGAAGTTGCCGCCGAATCCGCCGCTGCCGAGCTGGGCCAGCCAGGCGCAGAACCCGATGGCGAACCACCGGGCCGCATCGAAGGGCTGGAACAGCAGTTGGCGGGTCTGGCGCCAGGCCTGTTCCAGGGCGGCACCGGCCCCTGGACGTGGGGGATTGGGAGAGGGGTTCATGATCCGATTACGCCTTGGCATCCAAGGCCGATGGGGCCCGTTCCGCCACTGGAATTCCGCAGGGACGAGTCCGTCGCGGGGGGATCCGTCACCATCCCGGGACGGGCACCCGTCTCAAGGCACGCCGTTCGTGGACACCAACGAGGTCTCGCGGAAGGGAAGCGGCGGTGCGGCCGGTGGCGTCAGGGCACGGCCGACCAGACGCCTCCAGGCCGCGCGGTCGTTGGGGGAAAGCGCCTTCCAACGCTCCGCATTGCGCAGGAACTGCTCCCGCTCCGCCGGTGGGAGCACCTCGAACTGGCGGAAACCCTGCAGGCACCGCTCCCGGGTCCCCGGATCCAGTGACGCGAAGTCGACGAGGGTCTTCTCCATCTGGCGCAGTTCCGCCCCGGAAAGCTGCCGGAGCGCCGCCTCGCGTTCCTTGGGACTGAGGTCGAAGAACCGGGAGAACGCCGCCGATTTCCGCGAACGCTCGGCGGGGGTGAGCGCCAGCCAGGTCCGAAGCTGCTTCTCGGCCGGCGCCCGGCCCTCGGGAGGCAACGAATGCACGAGCGTCTCCAACCGGCGTGGATCCGTCTCGGTCTGCCGTACGAAGAGCGAAAGCTGCCTCTCGCTCTCGAGCAGGTCCCGGCGTTCGGCCTCGGACAGCGCGTCCCAGGCGACCAGCCGTTCCCCGATCCAGGTCCGGTCCTCCTCGGCGACCTGGGTGAGCAGCGCGTTCCGGCCCTCGGTTCCCGCCGCCAGCAGGGGCCGCAAAGAATCCTGCAACTGGGCCAGCCGCAGACGGATCTCCCGTTCGTCCGGACGCAGGGCCGAGAACTCGCGCAGCTTGGATTCGATCAGGGCCCTGGCGGTCGGCGATTTCCGGGCGAGCAGGGCTTCCCGCTCGGCCGGGCCCGCCGCCAGAAGCTCCCGGAACCGGGCCGTGGGCGACAACGCCACCGGAAGCGGCGGCGGGGACTTCCGGGCCGCGTCCTGGGCGGCTGCCGGCCGTTCCTCGGCCACCACCGGCGCAAAGGGTGCGAAGACGACGACCCACGCCGCAAAGGCTGCGGACACGGCCTTCATGGCGCATCGCTCCGCATCGCCTCCATCAGGTCCATGTCGTCCGCCGCCACCGGCGTGCTCAACAGGCGCACCGCGTCGTAGTCCGCGAAAACCGAGACGCCCGGAACCGCGGCCGCAAACGAGACCTCGGCGGCTTCCTGGGCGAGGTTGGCGTGGAACCGCTCCCTTCCATGGCGCAGGCCCTCGAACTGGCTCCATCCGAAGGCGACCGCCAGGCACGCCGTCGCCAAAACCGCGACCCGCGCCGGCATGAAGGCCGGGAAAACGAGGATCCTCAGGCGTTCGAAAAGTCCGGGCCGGTCTTCCTCGCGGTCGATGGCGGCCAGGACGCCATCGGCGAAACGCGGCGACGCCTCGGCCTTGGGAAGTCCGTCGAGCAGGGCGTTGAGCGCCAATTCCTCCTCCAGCCGCCGGGCCTCCTGGGGACGCGTCGCCATGGACCGCCTCCATTCGGCGGCCTCCTCCGGAGTCGGACGCCGACGGGCCACCTCATCCAACCAGTCCTGGTTCATCGGGGAGTTCATGCCTGCCGTCCTGGGAAGATAACCGCCGTCGGGGGAAAGTTTCGGAAAGGAACCGCGTCCCGGAATCTCCCGTCTCGCCATCCGGCGGCCCCTCGACAAGTCTTGGCCCTCGCTCCCTCGGGAGCCGGTCCGTACCGAACCCATGGAAACCGCCCACGACCACCCCGTCACCGTCCCGGTACACCCGGACCGTCCGGCATGGTTGACCGCGGGAATGGCGGTGCTCGACCCGGAAGGACGGATCCGCAGCTCCAACGACGCCTTCAGCCTCTGGCTCGGCCAACCCGCGGAGGCCCTGTCGGGGCGACCGCTGGCCGACGTCCTCGGCGCCCGTGTCCCGCTCTGGTCCGAGATCCTCGCCACCTGGCTGTGCGAAGGCGGCCCCTTCGCCACCGTCCTCCTTCCGGGCGAGACCCCGCCCCGTCCCGGATGGGTCCGGGTCAACACCGCCCGCTCCGCCGACGCGATCTTCGTCCACCTCGAGTCCACGCTCCCGCCGCGGATGCACCTCGAGGAGGACGGCTCCTCGGGTGGCCTGGGGGCGGACGACGCCTCCCGCGCGCTCCGCCTGCGCCTTCTCCGCACCGAGGCCCAGCTCGACAACCTCATGCGACGTTGGCCCGGGGTCATCTTCAGCCAGCGCGCCGACATGTCCTTCCACTACGCCAGCCCGCGGCTGGAGGAACTCACCGGCATCCCGCTGTCGGAATGGACCACCCGCTCGGACGCCTTCTGGAACGTGGTCCACGAGGCCGACCTCGCCGAGGTCCAGAACCAGATCCGTCGCGCGGCCCAGAGCGGGGTGAACATGTCCACCAGCTTCCGCGTGCGGCACGCCCGCACCGGACGCGTCGCCTACGTGCTCGAACACCGCCAGGCGCTCCGGAGCGACGGCGGACTGCTGCTCGGGTTCGAGGGCGTCTGGCTCGACGTCTCCCGCCAGACCATCGCCGAACGCCGTCTCAGCTCCGCCGCCTGGCGCGACACCCTCGCCGTGCTGACCATGGGCCTCGCCCACGACTTCGGGAACATCCTCGCGGGCATCCACGCCCTCGCCGAGACCCTCGAGCCGCCCGGCGACGCGGAGAGCCCGGTCCGGGACGGCATGGACCTCATCAAGCGGAACGCCATGCAGGCCAGCCAGCTCGTACGGAGGGTCCTGAGCCTGCATCAGGGTCGTCCGGGCGAGTACGCCTACTCCGACCTGAACGAGCAGGTCACCGACCTCGCGGAACTGGTCCGCAAGGTGGTGCCGCGCCGCATCCAGTTCGAGGTCCAGGCCTGCTCCTCGCCGCTGCCGGTCTACGTGGACTCCGTCGAACTCCGCCAGGTGTTCCTCAACCTCGCCATGAACGCCGTGGACGCCATGCCGCACAGCGGACGTCTCCGGGCCTCCACCACCCGGCATCTGGAAGTGCCCGTCCTCGCCCACGTCCAGGGTGTCTTCCCACGCCTTCCCGCGGTCTGCCTTTCCGTCGAGGACAACGGGCTCGGCATCGCCTCCCGCAACCTCGGCAACATCTTCGACCCGTTCTTCACCACCAAGCCGGTGAACAAGGGCTCCGGCCTCGGCCTCTACAACGCCCGGCTCTTCGCCGAGAAGCACCACGGGGCGATCTCCGTCGACTCCACAGAGGGCGTCGGCACCACCTTCCGGCTCTGGCTTCCCGAGGCCGACTTCACCGAGCAGGAACGCCAGTCCGAGGACTCCGGCCACCGTCGCCGCAGCATCCTCCTCGTCGGCGTCCCGGGCCGCCCGCTCGACACCACCACCGAGTTCCTCCGCCGCAGCGGCTACTTCGTGGTGACCGAGTCCCGCGAGGAACACGCCCTGCAGCTGCTGGACTCCCTCGACTACGAGTTCGACGCCGTCCTGGTCCAGGTCTCCAACGACCCCGGCGAGAAGACCGGCCAGCTCCTGCGCGACGTCCGCCAGCGCCGCCCACCCGTGAAATCGATCCTCCAGATCGTCGGACGGAACGCCGATGAGGTGGACACCTCGTGGATCCGGAACGCCTCGTTGACGGTGCCGCCCGACTTGCCCGAGGCGGAGTTCGGGGAGAAGCTCCGCAAATTGTTCGACGCCGCCCGATGATCGACAGCCAACCACGCATCGAAGAGTCCCTGAAGCGGATCCTCATCGTCGACGACGAGGAGATCGTCCTGGTGGCGCTCCGCGAGACGCTTCGGAGGGAGAAGTACGGCGTCGTCACCTGCTCCACGCCCGAAAAGGCCCTCGAGATCGTCCGGACCGAGGCGTTCTCGGTCATCATCTCCGACTTCCAGATGCCGGGCATGACCGGCCTCGACTTCCTGGCCCACGCCAAGCAGCTGCAACCCGACGCGACGCGGATCCTGATCACCGCCGTCCTGAGCCTCGACACGGTCATCGACGCCATCAACAAGGGCGAGATCTACCGCTTCATCGTGAAGCCGTGGCTGCGCGAGGAGCTGCTCGCCACCGTGAAGAACGCGGTGCAGCGGCACGAGCTGATCACCCGCAACACCGTCCTCCAGGCCACCACGCTCGCCATGAACGAGCAGCTCGTGGCCCTCAACCGGCAGCTCGAGGACCGCGTCAACGCCGAGGAGGCCCAGAACGCCCGGCTCAACGAGCTGAACTTCTCCCTCCAGCAGAACCTCCACCATTCCGTGGAACTCTGCCTGAAGGTGATGCAGACCTTTTACCCGACGCTCGGCACCCAGGCCCGGCGCGTCTTCTCCCTCTGCCGCGCCATGGCCGAGGTGCTCCACCTTCCCGACGACCAGCGCCAGTCGCTCGAGATCGCCGCCTGGCTCCACGACATCGGCCTCGTGGGCGTGCCCCGCGGACTGATCCGCAAGTGGCAGCACGAGCCCGCGACCCTCGCCGACCCCGAACGCATCCTCCTGGAACAGCACCCCGCCATGGGCGAGGAGCTGGCCGACTTCGTCGCCAACCTCAAGGACGTGGGACGCATCATCCGCGGACACCACGAGCAGTTCGACGGACGCGGCTACCCGGACCGCCTCGCCGGCGACCAGATCCCCTGGCTGGCCCGGCTGCTGGCCGTCGCCGTGGGTTACGCGGAATGCCAAGGCAGCTCGGCCGACGCCTCCGAACGGGTGCGCCTCGGCAGCGGTTGGCGGTTCGATCCCGAGGCGGTCCGCGTGTTCCTCCGCGCGCTTCCCTCCGCCACCATCCCGCGCAAGGAACGCGAGGTCCTCCTCTCCGAGCTCCATCCGGGCATGATCGTCGCCCGCGGCATCTACACCGCGAGCGGCCTGCTCCTGATCCCCGAGGGACAGCAGCTCACCGAGACCTACATCGACAAGCTGCGCAACCACCACCGCATCCAGCCCATCAACCAGACGCTCCTCGTCTACGGCTGATCCCCACGCGGCCCGTCTCCGTCCGCCTCCTCCTGCGCCGGCGCCCCGACGACCCGGCCCCAGCGCTCTCCCCGCGCCATCCCACGCCGGGCCTCCGACTCGGTGTTCGGACGCCGCTCGTGCAACCGGTCCAACAGCGCCGGAAGCGCGAGCCGGATCGGCGAACCCGACAGGTACTCCGCGGCCAAGGCCTTCCGTCCCCGCGACCGCAGCGACGCGTAGACGTGCAGTTCGAAGTGCAGGCGCAGCCGTCCCGCCTCCTCCCGTCTTCCCATCAGTTCCAGGAGGCCGATCAGGGTCTCCACGGTCGACAGGTTGCCCTCGCCCTGCTGCTCCCGCAGCCAGTAGCGGCTCTCCCCGGCCAGCGGAAGCCGGACCATCCGACCCCAGTGCTCCACGCCGGTCACCACCCGCGAGGCCTCGCCCCAGCTCCCGTCGATCAGCAGCACCTGCACCCCGGCCGGGTCGGTGGCCGCCAACTGTTCCGCCGGGATCGTCGCGCCCCTCGGATGGAGGATCCACAGCTCGCGCCCCGGTTCGGCCAGGGTCTCCCGGCCGATCGGCACCGTGCGCCGGTAGATGTGGGTCCGCGACCCGGCCAGCGCCCGCTCGATCAGCTTGCCGGTGCTGGTCGGACGCCACTGCTCGCGCGTGTGCAGCAGGATGTCCGCACGCAGGTCGCTGCGGACCGGCTCCACGGCGTCGCAGACGCACCACCTCAACGGCAGCATGCACCGTTCGCACCGCTCGGTGCCGGAAAGGACGACGCTTCGTGACATGGTCGCAAGGTCCGGGCGCAACCCGACGGGGGTGTCTGGGCGCCCGGGTGCCGTCTCAACCGAGCCGCCCCAGGTGCCGGACCAGGAACTCCCGGATCACCGCCACCTCGGGCTCGCCGGCCACCGTGTGGACCTTCTCGAACTCCCGCCAAGTCAGGTCGAGTCCCGCGGACTTCAGCTGCTCGGCCTGGCCGCGCACCGGAAGCATCGGGACGATCGGATCCCGCGTCCCGTGGGTGAAAAGCGCAGGGACGCTCTTCGCCTCGGGTCCCAGCTCACCGAGCAGGACGGTCGGCTCATGGATGTAGCCGCTGATGCCCACGAGCGCTCCCAACGGCGCCTTCAGCCGCAGCCCGGCGTCGAAGGTCATCAGGCAACCCTGGGAGAATCCGAGCAGCCCGATCGTGCGCGGATCCCTGCCGCGCGCCACAAGGTCCTCGATCAGCCCCGTGAGCAGCCCACGGCTGCGCCGGATTCCCACGCCCTGGTCGCCGTGCAGGTCATACCACGAGTATCCGCCGTAGTAGGGATCCGGTGCGTTCACCAGGAGGTATTCCATCCACGGCAGGTCCAGGGCGCCGGGAAGCCAATCCCAGCCGTGTACCGAGTCCCCGAGACCGTGGAGGACGACCAGGAGGGCCCGCGCGGGCCGCTGCGTGGCGGGAATCGAAAGTGTGTCGAGGGTGGAGGCCATGGGGAATCCGTTCGTGGATCCGACCGCGGGAAAGTCCGGCCCATCGCCCCGCGACACAATCCCGAAGTCCCACGGGGCCCGGGTCCACCGCCGACGCCGTCAGCGCCGGCCCGGTGCGTCCGGGGAGCGTCGCACCTGGAGTGCCGGACGGTCCGTCCGGCCATGCTTCCTGCCGACAGGGCCTCGGGCCAGGTCCATGAACCGTTCCTGCGAACGGACGGCTTCCATGCCTGGGCCTCCCACCGCCCGCACATAGGATCCGTCCGGCTGGAGCAGACGGGCCTTCACATTGTCCGCCAAGGGCAACGCAAGGATCTCATGGATCACCCGGTCGCGGATTCGCCCGTCCATCAGGGGAAAGGCCACCTCGATCCGCTTGAAGAAGTTCCGCGGCATCCAGTCGGCGCTCGTCACCCAGACCTCGGGCCGGCCGCCGTTGCCGAAGTGCCAGAGCCGGCTGTGCTCCAGGAACCGGTCGACGATGCTGCGAACCCGGATGCGTTCGCTGAGGCCCGGAACCCCGGGGCGGAGACAGCACACGCCACGGATGACGAGGTCGATCTCGACGCCCGCCTGCGACGCCTCGTACAGCGAACGGATCGTCTCCTCGTCCACGAGCGCGTTCATCTTGGCGACGATCCGGCCCGGGAGACCGCGGCGCGCCAGGTCCCGCTCCCGCCCGATCAAGCGGCGCACATGGTCGTGCAGGTCGAACGGCGCCAGCACCAGGCTCATCATCGGCCGCGGCTGGCAGACGCCGGTCAGCATGTTGAACAGGTGCGTCGCGTCCTCGCCGAACTCCGGACGACAGGTCAGAAGGCCCACGTCGGTGTAGAACCGCGCGGTGGAGGCGTTGTAATTGCCGGTCCCAAGATGGACGTACCGGCGGATCCCGTCGGGGTCGTTCCGCACCACCAACGACGTCTTCCCGTGGATCTTGTACCCGACGAGCCCGTACACGACATGGACGCCCGCCTCCTCGAGCCGACGCGACCAGGCGATGTTGTTGGCCTCGTCGAACCGGGCCTTCAGCTCGACCACCGCCGTGACCTGCTTGCCGTTCTTCACGGCGTCCATCAGCGCGCCGACGATCCGACGGTCGCCGCCGGTGCGGTAGAGCGTCTGCTTGATGGCGAGCACCCGTGGGTCCTCCGCCGCCTGCTGGAGGAACCGCACCACCGTGTCGAACGTCTCGAAGGGATGGTGCAGGAGCACATCGCCCTCGCGGATGGTCTCGAACAGGTCCCGGCTTCCGCGCGCCGCCGCGGCGACCGGTGCGATGAAATGCGGATCCAGCAGCTCCCGCGGAAGCTCCCCCTCGAGCATTCCCAGCAGCCGGCCCGGCGCGAGCAGCGCCTCCACCTCGTACACGTCCTGCGGTTCGAGCCCAAGCGTCCCGACCAGTTCGGCCCGGATGTCCTCCGGACAACCCGCGGAGATCTCCAGCCGCACCGCCTCGCCCTTGCGGCGGTTGTGCAGCTCCGCCTCGACCGCCTTCAACAGGTTCGAGACCTCCTCCTCGTCGATGTAGAGCTCGCTGTTCCGGGTCACCCGGAACAGCCAGTGGCCCACCGGCTCCGTTCCCGCGAACAGCTCGGCCAGGTGCATGCCGATCAGGTCCGAAAGGAAGACGTGGTCGCGTTCGCCGTCCGGCCGGGGCAGACGGATCAGCGCCGGCAGCACCCGCGGAACCTGCACGATGGCCAGACGGCGGGTCTCGTCCCGGCCGCTGCCGATCCGGATCCTTGTGATCAGGTTCAGCGACTTGTTCAGCAGTTGCGGGAACGGATGCGACGGATCCACCG
>CAIYXO010000860.1 GCA_903930165.1 uncultured Verrucomicrobiota bacterium
CGTTGGGGGCGGCCGCGCGCCGGGGTGTCGACGTGCGCCTCATGGTGGATGGCATCGGTTCCATCGAGCTGCCGGACCGGGCGTTGGAGGAAACCGTGGCCGCCGGTGTCGTCTGCCGGGTGTTCAACCCGGTCTCGAAGGGCCGCCTGCTGGTGCGGAACCACCGCAAGCTCGTGGTTGCGGACGACCGGGTGGCCTTGGTCGGCGGGTTCAACGTGGCCCCGGAGTACCTCGGCGACGGCGTGACCCGTGGTTGGTGCGACGTGGGGATCCGACTCGAGGGTCCCGCCGTTCCGGCGCTCGCCTCGGGCTTCGACCATCTCTGGTCGCTGGCCGAAACCTGTCCGGCGCGGTTCGTCCGGCTGCGTCGCCGCGACCGGACGTCGCCGCAGACCGGCGATCCGACGATGACCGTGCTCGAGAGCGGTCCGGGACGTGGACGGGCGCTCTTCCTGGGAGCGCTCCACAAGGACCTCGAGACCGCGTGGGAAATCGAGTTCGCGGTCGCCTACTTCCTGCCGGGCCTGAGGTTGCGACGGCTGATGGCGCGACGGGCCCGTGCCGGTGCCCGGGTCCGCCTGCTGGTGCCGGGACGGACGGACGTTCCCATGTCACGTCGTGCGGCACGGTTCCTCTACGGAGGGCTGCTGCGGGCCGGGGTGGAGATCCTCGAGTACCGGCCCCAGGTGCTCCACGCGAAGCTCTACCGGCTCGACGACATCGTCTACGTGGGCTCCTCCAACCTGGACACCCGGAGCCTCCACCTGAACCACGAGATCATGGTCCGCATCCAGCGGCCGGAAGTGGCCGAGCAGGCGCGGGCTTGGATGTCCGAGGCGTGCGGACGCTCGGACCGGGTGGAGGCGCGGACCTGGAACCGGTCGCGTGGGCGTTGGGAACGTCTCCGTGAAGCGTGGGCCCATTTCGTCCTCGCGCGCCTGGATCCGTACCTGACCCGGCGGTTGGCCCCGGATCCGCGCTGACCTCGAGAGGCTCGATCCGGACCAATCTTGAGGGTGACTCACGCGAAGACGCCAAGCCGCGAAGGGAAGCTCGGATTTAGGAGTGCCAGGCCAAGGCACCTGCCGGCTGTGGCCAACACGGTTCCGGACCCGGCTTCCCGTTGGCGCCTTGGCGGGTTTGGGTTGGGGTCCGTCTCCGTTCCCTTCGAGAGGATCAGGCGGCCTGCTGGAGCGCGGCGATGCGGTCCTCCAAGGGCGGGTGCGAGGAGAACCAATTGCCGGACTTGTGGCTGATCTTGAAGGCGCTGAGGGCGGCCGAACGGTCGTCGAGGACACCGTGGTTTTCCTGGATGCGCTTCAAGCGCTCGAGCGCGCCGACCATGGCATCCTTTCCTTCGATCTTGGCCGCCATGGCGTCTGCGGCGAATTCGCGACGGCGCGAGTAGGCCATGACCACCATCGTGGCCAGGAGTCCGAGGAAGATCTGGGCGACCAGGGAGCCGATGAAGAACCCCATGCCGGTTCCGTGCGATTCCTCGTCGTCGCGGCGTTGGCCGCGGAGGGCGGAGTCGACCAGCATCCCGATCACGCGGGAGAAGAAGATCACGAAGGTGTTCAGCACGCCCTGGAGGAGGGTCATGGTGACCATGTCGCCATTGGCGATGTGGGCGACCTCATGGGCGAGCACACCCTCGACCTCGCGTTGCCGCATGGACGCGAGGAGGCCGGAGCTGACCGCGACGAGGGCGTTGTTCCTCGAGGGGCCGGTGGCGAAGGCGTTGGCCTCGGGGCTCTCGTAGACGCCGACCGTCGGCATGGGGATCCCGGCGCGGCGCGCCTGGTTCTCCACGGTCTCGATCAACCAGCGTTCGGTGGACGTCCGGGGGGATTCGATCACCTCGATCGAGTAGGCCCGGATGGCCATCCACTTCGAGATCATCAACGAGATCAGGCTGCCCGTGAATCCGAGGACCACGGAGAAGGCGAGGAGCATGCCGTAGTTCATCCCGTGGCGGCCCATCCAACGGTCGAGGCCGAGGGCCCGGACCACGATGGAGACGACCACGAGGACGGCGATGTTGGTGAGCAGGAACAGGGTGACGCGTTTCATTTCGGAGACCGCAGGGTTTGAAATCCGCCGGCCATGGTGGACCGGGCGAGTGACAGTTAGCCGGATCGGCGTCGTCGCGCAACCTGGAGCCGGAAAGCGATTTTCCAAGGATGGCCACGTTTCGTTCCCGTGAAGGTTACCGTTCACGGAAAGCTCGGCGTTGCCAAATCCGTGTGGCTGGAATATTCCCGTGAAGTTCCCAAGCTCGAGGTATCCAGACCCGACCTCCTGCCCGGAATCCCCAATGGCCCTGTTTGGAAAACCCAAGAATGCCGAAGCCCAGCGCTACTATCTCCTTCCCGGTCAAGGCCGGGGCGCGCGGAAGAAATTCTACCAGCAGCTGGGGATCGCGCTGGTGGTCGGTTCGATCTTCTCGGCGCTCATCGGCTTCGCGATGATCTACCTGAACAAGCGGCACTGAAGGGTGCCCCATGGTGGAGGGCCGCCCTACTTCTTGGCGGCTTCCCAGCGGGCAAGCAGGTCTTCCATGCCGTTCATGGACTCACCCGGCGGCGTGGGATTGAGGCGCTGGCGGATGTACTCGGCCGCGGCGTCGTGATCCGTGACGGACCGGGGCAGGGTTGTTCCCGCGGCGTTGGCATGTCCGCCACCGTCGAGTTTTGAGGCCACCTTGAGGGCCTCCCCGTTACGGCTGCGGAAACTGACCACGAACGCGCCGTTGCCCTTCTTGAAGAGGGTCGTCAGGACCGCATGGGGGGTCACCCGTTGCTCCAGCATCTGGTGGACGATGGCGTTCGTGTTGCCGACCACGGTCCGGACGAGGCCGACCTCCGGGCTCAGGGCCTCCACGTGGTTCCGGGCCCATTCGAAGCCGATGGGGTCCTCGAGGCGGCGCTTCACCTGCATGACCTCGATCAACGGGTGTTGGAGCAGCTTTTCCAGTTCGCCTCCGATGAGGGCGTGGAGATTCCAGAAACCATAGGCCTTCACCAGGTTGGCGTAGTCGCAGGCCTCGATGAAGTCCGGGTCGTTCTCCAGGAAGAGGTCGCCGACGTCGGTCAGGTGGACGATGCGGTCGAGCACCGGGGTCCCGAGCCCATGCTGGCAGCACATCTCGTAGCAGAGCAGGGAGGCGGACTTCTTCAGGTCATGGACCAGCTTCGCGAGCTTCGGACGGGTGTCGCCGGTGTGGTGATCCACCA
>CAIYXO010000861.1 GCA_903930165.1 uncultured Verrucomicrobiota bacterium
ACGGAATGCTCTGCAACGTGCTCAAGGTGGATCGGGAAGGGAACTTCACGGAACACGGAACCGACATCCACACCGAGCAGACCTTCCGCGACTTCGTCGTGCGCTATGAATTCCAGGTGGCACCGAAGTCCAACTCGGGCTTCTACCTGCGCGGTCGCCACGAGATCCAGGTGTTCGACGATTTCCAGTCCGGCAAGCCGGAGATGGGCGGCAACGGGGCGATCTACAGCGTGAAGCCGGCGTCGATGTTCGCGTCCCGCCGGGCCGGGCAGTGGCAGACCGCCGAGGCGCGGATCGTCGGCAACAAGATCTCCCTGATCCTGAACGGCGTCACCGTCCACCAGGACGTGGTCTGCGATCGTGGAACCGGGGGCCAATTGGACGACAAGTTGGACCAGCCCGGTCCGATCCTGCTCCAGGGCGACCATGGCGCCGTTGCCTTCCGCAACATCCGGATCAAGCCGCTGAACTGAGCGATCGGTTTCGCTCCTGCCAAGGGGCGGAGGCGTTCCGTCCGTCGCGCCGGACGGCGCCTCCGGTGGCCGGGCCGGGGAAGTTTCCCCGGTGCCGCTCCGGTTTCGGTCCACCGACGTCCTAGCGACCCCGGTAGATGTCGGAGACGATGGCCTCCTTGGCCTTCCATACGAGAGTCATGGTGAGGGCCACGGGCAGGAGGCCGAGTGAGACGACCAGCGGACCGCGGCTGTGGTCGAGGACCGCGAGGAAGCCGAGCACAGGCTGCGGCATGCCCGGGATGACGAGGCAGGAGATCCAGAAGGCGGCGACCGCGGCCAGGCCTCCGATCAAGCCGGCGTTGACCCGGGTGAAGAGCCGCATGTCGGCCCGAAGGGTTTCGTCGGGCAGCAGTGCGGCCAAACGCTGCAGCACGTGATTCAGGGTCAGCAGGAAACCGAGCGAGAGGAGCAGGAGCAGGAGAACGCTCTGGGAGAAGAAGGGGTTGTCCGGACGACGGCTCCACCAGCCGGTGAACGGGGACAGGAAGACCATGCTGACCGCGAACAGTTCCGCGCGGAGCACGGCTCGGGTCCAGACCCGTTCCTGGGGTTGGAAGTGGGCGAGCTGCCGCAGGCCGTACCAGACCAGTCCGCAGGAGACGGTGGGCAGCCAGGCAGCCCCGGGGGTGAGGATGTCGCCGACCGCGGTGCGGGTGCAGGCCATGAGGGCGGTTGGGAGTCCCCAGAACAAAGCGGAAAGCCCGCGGACGACGCGGGCAAGCGATGGCAGGAGGTTTTCCGGACTCACGACGGGCGAAACCAGACCCCGGTGGGGAGCGGGGCGGCAAGGAAGAACCCCCGGCGATGTTTCGCCGGGGTGGGAAACGATCTTGAATAGGTGCCCGCGGAGGACCGTTTTGACTTTGTCCCGCGGCACGGGAGGCTGTGGGGGATTTCCAACATGATCCGGTCGAGTTCGATTCCAATGATCTTCGGGTGGGCCGTCCTCATGACGACCGGGTGGGCTGCGTCGACGGACCTCTTCGAGAACCGGATCCGGCCGGTTCTGGTGGAACGTTGCCAGGAGTGCCACAGCGTGAAGGCGGAGAAGCTGCGGGGCGGACTGCTGTTGGATTCCCGCGAAGGCTGGCAGAAGGGCGGGGCGTCCGGACCGGCGATCATCCCGGGCAAGCCTGCGGAGAGCCTCCTGGTGCAGGTGCTTCGGGGGAAGGCCCATGACGTGAAGCCGATGCCGCCAAAGGGAGGTCCGCTTTCGGAGACCGAGATCGCGGCCTTCGAGGAATGGATCCTGGCCGGCGCCGAATATCCCCGGGTGGGAGCCACGTCCGTGAAGACGTCCGATCCAACCCGGAACCACTGGGCGTTCATCCCGCCCGTGATGCCGGCCCATCCGAAGCTGAAGAAGGCGGACTGGGTCCGGACCGGAATCGACGCCTACATCCTCGCGGCCCTCGAGGGGAAGGGGCTTGTTCCGTCGCCGGAGGCGGATCGGCGGACGTTGATCCGCCGGGTGACCCTGGACTTGACCGGGGTGCCGCCGACCCCGGAGGAGATGGCGGCCTTCCTCGCGGACCG
>CAIYXO010000862.1 GCA_903930165.1 uncultured Verrucomicrobiota bacterium
GGTCGCCTGCTTCGGCCACGCCGGCGACGGCAACATCCATGTGAACCTGATGGTGGACGACACCCGCCCCGAACAGAGGGCCGCCTGCGACGCAGCCTTGGACGAGCTCTTCCGGGGCGTCATCGCGCTCGGAGGCAGCGTCACCGGCGAGCACGGGATCGGCCTCGCCAAGAAGCCCTGGTGGCCGATCGCCGTGAGCCCCGAGTCCGACGCCCTCCACCGCCGGATCAAGGCCGCCTTGGACCCGCACGGGATCCTGAACCCGGGCAAGTTCCTCGGCTGAGCCGGACGCCGACACGGGCCTCACGCGAAGACGCCAAGGCGCCAAGGGGAACAGGATTCAGAGGCGAGACGGAACTCCCCGAACTTTGCTCGCCACCTCCGTTGGAATCTCCACGGCTGGGTTCCGGTTCCGTTTCGCCTTCGCGCTTTGGCGTGAGGGGCCCTTCTGAAGGGGCCCGGTGAAACTGAACCGGCCGGCCCCGTTTCCAGGGCCGGCCGGTCGTGTCCCCACACGGACCTACTCCACCACCTCGCGGAGGCGGAAGAAGCGGGTCCCAGAGCCGTCGATGGAACCGGCGTCCAGTTCCACGGAAAGTCCCGTCATGCGCACCGGACCGCCGATGGCCTTCCAGTCGGGTTCGGTCAGGCTGGCGGTCTGCTCGAGGCGGACGCGTCGTCCAACAGGCGCCTGGACGCGGACCTTGAGGCCGGCGTCGGTGCTCCGGATGTCATCGATGCCGAAGCGGCTGGAGGGCGACCGGGGATCCGCACCGCTGCGGAACTCCTGCACCGCGCTCAGGCCGTCGCCGTCGAGATCCGCGGCCGCGTCGGCCGGGTTCGTCGGGTTCAACCCGTTCTGGATCTCCCAACCGTCGGGCAACCCGTCCCGGTCGAGGTCGTTGGCCGCCTCGTCGGGGTTTCCGCCGATGTGCCAGGCCGCTCCGAGTGTCGGCGCGTTGGTGCCGCTTCCAGGCGTGAAGACGAGGAACGAGCCGAGGTCCAGCGGACCGACTTCCAGCTCGGTCGGATTGTAGTCCGCCACGACCGCCTCGAAGCGTGCGGGCTGGTCTTCGGTCGCCTGGGTCCAGAGCTCCAGGCGGATCCCGGCGAGCGCGCGGGCTTCAACCCCGCCGTTCCTCACGGTCCGGCCGCCCACGAAGATGATCCCCGCGTCGGTGAGCCGGCTGCCCACGTTGGCGGCCACGTAGAGGCTGTCGTTCACGATCCGGACCTGGTCGAGCGTGCGGATCCTTGTCGGATCCGGGTTGATCCGGTCCACCACGCGCAGCTGGTACTGCACGCAGCCGCCACCCTGGCAGACACGGAACCAGTCGCGGGGAAGCCCCGGGCAGTCCCGCAGCTGGGTGCAGGAGGAAAGGCTCCCGATGTTGCCGGCCGGACAGCTGTCCTCCGCGTCCGGGATGCCGTCGTTGTCGTCGTCGAGGTCCTCGCAGTTGCGACGGCCGTCGCCGTCGGTGTCGTCGCCCTCGAAGCCGGTGATGTCCCCGCCGCCGCTCTGGCAGACCGGTCCGACGTAGCGCCCGATGACCGTCTGGGACGAGAACTCGTGTTGGTCGACGTGGTTGAGGCAGCCGTCGCCGTCGAGGTCCGCGTCGCAGACGTCGCCGATGCCGTCGAGGTCCATGTCCTCCTGCCGGCCGTTGGCCGCCGTGCGGCAGTTGTCGCAGGTGTCGCCGACGCCGTCGCGGTCGGCGTCCTCCTGCCTCGGGTTGCCACGGTAGCGGCAGTTGTCATAGCGGTCCGGGACGCCGTCGCGGTCCACGTCGGCCGGTGAGCCGACGCCGACGTCGTTCCAGGAGCTTTCCACCAGCACGGCATCCCAGTTCTGGAAGCCATGGGTCCCGCGCTGGGCCCATTCACGGGCGAGGGAGGCCTCACGGGTGCGGGCGTCCAGGAAGCCCGAGCTGGAGGTCAGCGTGCGCATGGCGTCGAACTTCAGGCGCAGGATCTTCTGCACCGACATCGGCTGGACGGTCGCGCCGGA
>CAIYXO010000863.1 GCA_903930165.1 uncultured Verrucomicrobiota bacterium
CCTGCAAAGGGGGCGCGATGAACGCGGCATTCACCAGGCAAGGGAACAGGGAACACGAAACTCTGGGGCCGGTGGATCCGGCGGCGTCGATGCATCGGGCGGAGACGATCCTAATCCTGACGCTCTGGATGGGCATCGCCGCCGCCTTGCGGCCCGCGATGGAATACCTCGAAGGAATGGGTGGGACGTTGCCGCTGGTCGCCTCCGCCCTGGAGTTGGGCCTGCGTGCCGCATTGGCCTCCTGAACCGGGTTTCGAGATGGACCGCATGCAACAGAAGGGCGGAGTCGCCGGGGACGCCACGCCACGGGCCTTCACCTCCACCGGATCCGGGGTCGACATCGCGCGGCCGGACCTGTTGCGCAAGCGGCTTCGTCGCCGCTGGATGATCGGGTTGTCCGGCGCGGGCGCGCTGGCCGTGGTGACGGTGCTCCTCCTCCGCCTCGAACCCGCCGCACCCCGTCTCTCCACCGAGCCGTGGATCGGCACGGTGACCCGTGGGGAAATGCGCCGTGAGGTGCGCGGCAACGGGACGCTGGTCCCGGAGCTGATCCGGTTCGTCCAGGCCGAGACCGCCGGCACCGTGGTCCGGGTCGCCGTCCAACCCGGCGCCGCGGTCGGCGCCGACACGGTCATCCTCGAGCTTTCCAACCCGGAACTCTCCCAGCAGGCGTTCGACGCGGAATGGGCGGCGAAGGCGGCCGAGGCCCTGCTGGAGAAGCTCCGCGTCTCCGCCGAAAGCGACCGCCTCCAGCAGGAGTCGACCCTGGCCTCGTTGCGGTCCGACGCCCGACAGGCGGCACTCGAGGCCAAGGCCAACGAGGTGCTGTCGAAGGACGGCCTGGTGCCGGCGATCGAGCAGGAACGGACCCGGGCCAAGGCACAAGACCTCGGAGCCCGCGTCGCGATCGAGGAACGCCGGCTGGCCTTCGCCGCGGAGTCCTCGAAGTCCCAGTTGGCCGTGCAGTCCGCCGAGGTCGAGAAGCTCCGGGCCCTGCGCGACCTGCGCCGACAACAGGTCGCCAACCTCCACGTGAAGGCCGGCATCGACGGCGTGCTCACGCAGCTCGGCGACCGCGAGATGCTCCAGGCGGGTCAGCGCATCGCGGCCAACGCCACGCTCGCGAAGGTCGTCGTGCCGACCCGGCTCAAGGCCGAGGTGAAGATCGCGGAGACGCAGGCCCGCGACGTGGCCCTCGACCAGAAGGTGGCCGTGGACACGCGGAACGGGATCGTGCCGGGCCGCGTGGTGCGCGTGGATCCCGCGGTCCAGAACGGCACGGTCCTCGTCGAGGTGCGTCTCGAGGGTCCGCTTCCGAAGGGCTCGCGTCCGGACCTCAGCGTCGAGGGCACCATCGAACTGGAACACCTCGTGGACGTGCTGCATGTCGGACGCCCGGTGCAGGGCCAGCCGGAGAGCACCGTGGGGCTGTTCCGCATCGCCGCCGACGGACTCCATGCGATCCGCGTGCCCGTGAAGCTGGGCCGCGGAAGCGTCAGCGAGATCGAGGTGCGCGAAGGCCTCGCCGAGGGCGACCGGGTGGTCCTCTCGGACATGGGCCAATACGACAGCTTCGACCGGGTGAGGGTCCGGTAGCCACGGAGTCACAGAGGACACGGAGGAGGACCGATGAGACTAAGCCCCGCGCAACGATTGCCGCTTCGGAGAAGCAGCTCTACGAGAAGCCCGAAGAGCTTCGCGAGCGGCCCTTGCTCTTTCGCCGGAGGGGCGTCGGTGCGCAGCCTACCCGTTTACGAATCCAACGCCTGGGTTGAACTTCCGAACCCAAACTGTGTCCGGCAGGGAACTCCGGGTCCCAAGTGGAGATCGAGTCTTCCTTTGTGCAGCCGGTCGGGAGTTCGACTGGAAAATGGAACGGCTACGTCGATGCAGGATTCAGGAACAGAGTGGATGAATCGGGTTTCGGAAAGGGTTCTGGGATGTGCCATCGAGGTTCACCGCGAACTTGGGCCGGGTCTCTTGGAATCGATCTACGAGTCGGCGTTGGAGCGCGAGATCCTGGACGTCGGACTGCTGGTACGGCGTCAGGTTGCGTTGCCC
>CAIYXO010000864.1 GCA_903930165.1 uncultured Verrucomicrobiota bacterium
ACGACGTGAGGAGTCTCACGCCATGGGTCGCAGGACGGGTGTGGCCGAGGGTGATCGATGTCGTGGTGGGGTCAGAGACTCGTGATCTCGTCTCCTACGGTGCAGAAACCGCTCGCGTTGAGGGGGAAGGGTTTCGTGGTATTCTCGACCATCTTGTCGACCTCAGCGAATCCATCCTTTCGAGACGCCATCGCCCCACACCGCGAAGCCCTCTTGCAGCATCCGCTCTACCATGAACTCCGCACCCTGCGGGACCTCGGGGTCTTCATGGAGCACCACGTCTACGCCGTCTGGGACTTCATGTCCCTGCTCAAGGCCCTGCAAGGCCGGTTGACCGGCGTCGACCTGCCTTGGCGTCCGGTGGGGGATCCACGGTTCCGGCGGATGATCAACGAGATGGTGCTTGGGGAAGAAAGCGACCTCGATCCGGACGGGAACGCCCTCAGCCATTTCGAGCTGTACCGGACGGCCATGCGTCAGGCGGGGGCGGACACCCAACCGGTGGACCGCCTGCTCGGGCATCTGGGTCACGGCCTCGGTGTCGAAGAGGCGATGGACCGTGCCGGTTGCCCGATCTGTGCCCGGGAGTTCGTCCGGCACACCTTCTCGGTCATCGCCGCCGGACGGATCCATGAGATCGCCGCCGCGTTCACCTACGGACGTGAGGATCTCATTCCCGCGTTGTTCGGACAGTTCGTCTCCCGACTTGATGCCGGTCTCCCCGGACCGCTGACGACGTTCCGGTATTACCTGGACCGTCATATCCAACTGGACGGCGACGAACACGGGGAACTGGGGCGGCAATTGGTGGAGGGGCTTTGCGCCGGGGATCCGCAGAAGGAAAGCGAAGCCCAGACGGCGGCCGTGGAGGCCTTGAAGGCGAGGCTACGGTTCTGGGACGGCATCCACCGGCATCTGGTCGTTTGACACGGATTTCACGGAGGGGATTGGCGCGGCTGGGGAGAACCCCTCTTCCCAAGGAGTCAGAGACGCGTGACCTCGTCTCCTGCTGCGTGTAGGGATCGGAGACGACGTGAGGAGCCCCACGCCTCGGGTCGCCGAAACGGCTCGCCTCGCGAGGCTTCTCCAGGACCATGGTTCCCAGAACGCCTTCCTACCGCTGATTCCACCATGAATTCCCCGCTCTCATGGGTCCCCATTGGACTTCGACGTTCCTTCCTCTCGCTGGTTTGGCTCGCGTGCGCGAGCGCCTTGGCAGAGGAGGCGAAGAACCGCGACTTCGACGTGGTCCGCGAGGAGTCGAAGGTGCCCGCGTACCAGCTGCCGCCGATCCTGGTCACCGCTGCGGGGCGCCCCGTGACATCACCGGAGGAATGGTTCCAGGTGCGTCGTCCTGAGATCCTGGGCCTCTTCGGCAACCTGGTCTACGGCGTGGTGCCGCGGGCGGAGGACCCGGTGCGCACCACCTTCGAGGTGCTCCGTTCCCGGTCGGATTTCTTGGAGGGCAAGGCCACGCGGAAGGACGTCGTCCTCCGGTTCTCCAACCGGCGGGGCGAGGCCGATCTACGGATCCTGGTCTTCACGCCGACCGCGGCGAAGGGACCGGTGCCGGTGATCCTCCTGCACAGCTTCTCCGGCACACGCGACGACGGGCACGATCCGAGCCCGGACCGTCCGGGCCACCTGCGGAACGGGGTGCCGCTCGGGGAGATCCTGAGACGCGGTTTCGGACTGGCCGTCGTGCCGCAGTCGGAACTGGTGCGCCACAACGAGGTGGAATTCCAGAAGGGCATCCATCCGTTGTTCTACCGGGAGGGACAGAGTTTCCCGAAGGCCAACGAGTGGGGCGTGATCGCGGCGGTTTCGTGGTCGGCTTCGAGGGCGATGGACTACCTGGAGACCGATCCCGACGTGGACGCCCGCCGGGTGGCGGCGATGGGGCATTCGAAGATGGGGAAGGCGGCGTTGTGGACGGCGGCGCAGGACACGCGGTTCGCGATGGCGATCCTGGCCCAGTCCGGCTGCGGTGGCGCGGCGCTGTGGAAACGCGACTTCGGCGAGAACCTCGAGAAGATGGTGACCCGCTTCCCCTACTGGCTTTGCCGCAACGCCTCGAAGTTCGCCGGGAACGAGGAGGACCTTCCGGTGGACCAGCACATGTTGCTTGCCTGCATTGCCCCGAGGCCCCTGTACGTCGCGAGCGGCGAGGACGATCTCTGGGCGGATCCGCGCGGCGAGTACCTCGGCGCCTACCATGCCGGAGAGGTCTACCGTCTGCTCGGGAAGAAGGCTCTCGCCACGGAGGCGTCGCCGGCGGTCGGTGCGGCGGTCACCGGGACGGACGTCGGATACCACAACCGTGCCGGCGGCCATTCCGTGGAAGCGGAGGACTGGGAACGCTTCCTCGACTTCGCCCAGCGGCATTTCCGTCGCTGAACGGTTCCATCGGAGCGACGGCGGTTTTCACGCGAACCCGCCACGACGTACGAGGGAGGGCGGCATCGGGAACTGGGTGTGACCGTCCGTTCTGCAGGGCTGGGTCGAGGCAATTCCTGTGCGGATCCGCCGGAAGACGTATCCGTCCAGGACATTCCGCCTTGAGGAGGGCAGCGCCCTTCATGGATTTTGAAACCATGATCTCCAGAGGCGCTTCCGCTGTGTTCCTGCTGCTTGGTTTGGGTCTGCTGGTGGTCCGCGCCCAAGCCCAGGGAGTCCTCGAGTTCTCGAACCGGGGTGTCGATCAGGAGGACCGGCCGGTGTTCGGGCCGGACGGCGCGCTCGGGCTTTCGGGTCCGCGCTATTCGGCACAGCTGCTTGCTGGAACGAACGGGACGCCTGCCGAGCTCCTGGTTCCGGTGGGTGCCCCGCAGCCGTTTGGTCGACATGGATTCTGGGTCTCCACCAACCTGCTGATTCCCGGGGTCGCCAACAACCAGATCGCGTCGCTTCAAGTCCGTGTCTGGGACAACGAGAACGGTCGGTACCCGACCTTTGAGAGCGCCAGCCTCAAGGCGGCCTCTTCCCGGTTCACCCACCGCCTCAACGGGCGTTCGCCTTGGGATGCCATGTCCAGGATGGCGTCGTTCTCACTGCCCCCGGGAAGTCCGCTTCCCCACCCGGCGGACTCGTGGCTGAACCTCCTTGCGATCAACCAAGGCGGAGGCAGCTTCGGCGGAGGCATTTGCTATCCGGGGGACCCCGTGGATTTCCAGCTCTCCGGCCGAGGAAACCAACTCTACT
>CAIYXO010000865.1 GCA_903930165.1 uncultured Verrucomicrobiota bacterium
ACCTCCTTCCCGTCCGTTCGTTCGCGGAGAACGGAATCCGGTCGATGACGACACCGGGGACATCGTCGCTTCCCACCAACACTTGAGCCTCGGGGGGAAAGGATTTTGCCGTAGGGTTGATTTCCACCCCGGTCTCCGTTGAATGAACCCCGGCCTCCACCCGTCCCGTTCCCGCGACGTCCATGAATCCCTCCAGCCCCCTATCCAGCTCCGGCCTCGGGCGCCGTGAATTCCTCCGCACCTGCGGCATGGGCATGGGCACGCTCGGCCTGACCACCCTGCTCGGCTCGACGGGTCTCCTTTCGACGGCCGCCCGGGCGGAGGGCGTCATCCATCCGCTGAGCCCCAGGTCCCCGCAGTTCCCGGGCAAGGCCAAGCGGGTGATCCACATCTTCGCCAACGGCGGCCCGTCGCATGTGGACACCTTCGACCCGAAGCCCTCGCTCGACCGCTGGCACGGGAAGGAGATCCCGGTCCACTTCGCCACCGAACGGAAGACCGGCGCCGCGTGGCGTTCCCCATTCCGGTTCCGCAGATACGGGCAAAGCGGGATGGAGATCAGCGAGCTCTTCGAGAAGACGGCCGAGTGCGCGGACGACCTCTGCGTGATCCGGTCGATGAAGGCCGACGTCCCGAACCACGAGCCTTCCCTGCTGTTGATGAACTGCGGCGAGGCGCGGCAGGTGCGTCCGAGCTTCGGGTCCTGGGTCACCTACGGCCTGGGCAGCGACAACCAGAACATGCCCGGTTTCGTGGTGCTGTGCCCCGGCGGCTATCCGATCCAGGAGTCCCAGAACTGGCAGAGCGGCTTCCTGCCGGGCGTGTACCAGGGCACCTACATCAACACCGAGCACACCCGGATCGAGAAGCTGATCGAGAACATCTCGAACCAGTCCACATCCCCTTCCGGCCAGAGGGCGCAACTCGACCTTCTCCAGTCGTTGAACCGGCGTCACCGCGAGGCGCGGGACGCCGATTCCCAGCTCGACGCACGGATCCAGAGCTTCGAACTCGCCTACCGGATGCAGATCGACGCCTCCGACGCCTTCGACATCAGCCGGGAGCCGGCGCACATCCGGGAGATGTACGGCGAGGGAACCCAGGCCCGGCAGCTTCTGATCACCCGTCGCCTGATCGAACGCGGCGTCCGCTTCGTCCAGGTCTGGCACGGTGCCGGACAGCCGTGGGACAACCACGACGACCTCGAGGTCAACCACCGCCGGCTGGCCCGCGAGTCCGACCAGCCGATCGCCGCGCTGCTCAAGGACCTGAAGCAGCGTGGGCTGCTGGAAGACACCCTGGTTGTCTGGGGTGGCGAGTTCGGCCGGACTCCCACCGTCGAGCTGCCGACGCCGGGCGCGAACTCCGGGAAGATCAACGGCCGCGACCACAACAACCACGGCTTCTCGATGTGGCTCGCCGGCGGAGGCGTGAAGGGCGGGACGGTCTACGGTTCCACCGACGAATTCGGCTTCGCCGCAGCGGAGAATCCGGTGCACGTGCACGACCTCCACGCGACGCTGCTGGCCCTGCTCGGCTTCGACCACGAGAAGTTCACCTATCGCCACGCCGGCCGCGATTTCCGCCTCACCGACCTGCACGGCAACGTGGTCCGCGGCATCATGGCCTGACCGGGACTTCCTCCCCATCTGGCGGCCCCTGGCTGCGGCCTCATCCGTCCGCCCCCCGGCCAGGGATCCCGACGCCGCGGCGTCACGGCCCCGACATTCCACCCCTGTCCGGGACCACTTCGGGACTTCCACGGGGCCTCCGGGCCGCCTACTTTGCCGGGGTTCCCCATGCGGCCATTCCCGTTGTCGACGGCACTCTGCTACCTGCTGGCCTTGATCCAGCCGGCGGTTTCCGGACAGGCGCAACAGGCGTGGAAGGTCGCGAACAGCGGCCGGCATCAACCGCTGGCCACCCGGGACGGTGGACCTGGGACGAAGACGGGATTCGCGACGCTCGAGCCGGCCGCCACCGGAATCGCCTTCACCAACACACTCGACGCCCAGGCCGCCGCCAACAACCGGATCCTCGAGAACGGATCCGGGATCGCCCTCGGCGACGTCGATGGCGACGGACTCTGCGACATCTACCTGTGCCGTCTCCAGGGTCCGAACGGCCTCTTCATCAACCGCGGCTCCTGGAAGTTCGAGCCGGTGCCGGACGCGGGCGGGGCCGCCTGCGCGTCGGATGCCAGCACCGGGGCGGTGATGGCCGACGTGGACGGCGACCGCGATCTCGACCTTCTGGTCAACGGGCTCGGAACCGGCACAAGGCTGTTCCTCAACGACTCCCGGGGCGGCTTCGCCGAATCCACCAACAACCGCCTCTCAAGGCGCCTCGGCGCCACGTCGCTCGCCTTGGCGGACCTGGACGGCGACGGGGACCTCGACCTGTATGTGACCAACTACCGGACCACCACCTTCCGGGACAATCCCCCCGGCCTGCGGGTCGAGGCCCGAAGGGATCCGGACGGCGGCATCGTCGTTTCCCCGGCCGACCGGTTTCTGGCCCTCGGCGCGCAAGGCGACTCCGCCGAGATCCTGGAACGGGGCGAACGCGATTTCCTCTACCTCAACCGCGGAGGCGGCGACTTCGCCCCGGTCTCTTGGACCCAGGGCACGTTCCTCGACGAGGACGGCAAGCCGCTCGCCGCCCCGCCGACCGACTGGGGGCTTTCCGTGCTGTTCCGCGACCTCGACGGCGACGGATGGCCCGACCTCTATGTCTGCAACGACTTCGTCCACTGGACCGACCGCGTCTGGTTGAACCGCGGCGGCGCCGGCTTCCAGGCCGCCCCCAGGACCTGGCTGCGTCACCAGAGCCTGAGCTCCATGGCCGTGGACGCCGCGGACATCGACCGCGACGGATTCGACGACCTGTTCGTCGCCGAGATGCTCGGAACCGACCTGTCGAAACGCGCCTGGCAACGGCCCAACACCATGGCGTCGAGCCTGCGTCCGCCGCTGCTGGATCCGGATTTCCGGCCGGAAGTCACCCGGAACACCCTGCACCTCGCCCTGGCCTCGGGCGGCTTCGCCGAGATCGCCCAATTCGCAGGGGTGGCGGCGACCGACTGGACCTGGAGCGCCGTCTTCCTCGACGTGGACCTCGACGGATGGGAGGACCTCCTCACCGGAAACGGCAACCTCCACGACGTGCAGCATGCGGACGTCCTCGAGGCGCAGTCCCGGAGACGCGACCCGCCGTCGGCGGCGCAAAGGCTGCGGGATTTCAACCGCTTCCCCGAACTCGCCTCGACCAACCGCGCCTTCCGGAACCTCCGGGACGGCACCTTCGTCGAAGCCGGTGCGAAATGGGGATTCGACGCATTCGGGATCACCACGGCTCTGGCGCTGGCGGACTTGGACAACGACGGGGACCTCGACGTGGTGGCCAACCGGCTCAACGCGCCGGCCCTGCTCCTCCGGAACGAATCCACCGCGCCACGGATCTCCGTGCGGCTCCGCGGCGCGGCCGCCAATACCCGCGGCATCGGCTCGCGGATCACCGTGCGCGGCGGTCCCGTCGTCCAGTCGCAGGAGATGATCTCCGGCGGACGCTACCTCTCCGGCGACGATTCCGTGCGGACCTTCGCGGCCACGGCCGGTGGAACGCACACGGTCGAGGTCCGATGGCCGGGGGGAAGGGTGAGCCGGCTCGAGGGAATCCCGGCGGATTCCAGGGTTGAGATGTTCCAACCCACGAATGCGGTGGACCCGGCGCCGAAGACTCCTCCAAGGACCTCGCCGGCGATGTTCGAGGACCTGCCGACCTCGATGCCGCACAGGACCGCGCCGCTGGCTTCCGACGACTTCCTACGCCAACCCCTTCTTCCGAGGATGCTCTCCAGGGAGCCTCCCGGCATCGCGGTGGCCGACCTCGATGCGGACGGTCACGAAGACCTGCTGATCGGCGGCGCGGGATCGGCCCTGGCCTACAGGAATGTCGGCGGTCGCGGGTTCACCCCTTGGCCGGAACGGGACGTCCGCGCCCTCGGCGGCCGGAGTGTCGCCGGTCTCCTGGCGCTGCATCGCAGCGACGACGGATCCCCGATGTTCCTGCTGGCCGAATCCAACTGGCGCGACGGCCAACCGGATAGCCCATCCG
>CAIYXO010000866.1 GCA_903930165.1 uncultured Verrucomicrobiota bacterium
AACCCCGCGGCCACGGCGGCCCGTGGCTCGAAACCTCGGTGAAGGCGGACGAACCGTCCGACCCGTATCTCATGACCGGCTACGACGAGAAGCACCTCCGCTTGTCCCACGCCGAACGTGAGCCGATGGCCCTCCGCGTCGAAGTGGACCCCACCGGGACCGGCGCTTGGCGGCCCTATCGTTCGTTTGACGTGAAGCCGGGCACGACCGTGAAGCACACCTTTCCGGAAGCGTTCCACGCCTACTGGATCCGGGTCGTTGCCGACCGCGACGGTCGCGCCACCGCGCAGTTGGAGTATCGTTGAGCGGCCAAGACTTGGGGGCTGCACACCCTCACGGGAATTGCGGCATCCGTTGACCGAGACATGTCCCGGCCTTGAGAGTCGAATCCCGATGAGAGTCCCCTTCCTGTCGCTTGCGGGAATCGCGGTCTGCTTTGCCGACGTCCTGGCAGCCACGTCGACGAATCCTCCGCCGGCGGTCACGGCGATCCGTGCCGCCCGCTGGCTGCGGGTGGAATCGGGCGAGGTGGTCTCGAACGCCGTGGTGGTGGTCTCGGAAGACCGGATCCTGGCCGCAGGTCCCGCGGGAACGGTGGTCGTCCCGGCCGAGGCGAAGGTGATCGATTTCCCGCGGGGCACGCTGCTTCCCGGGCTCATCGACGGGCACACCCATCTGACCTTCGATGTCGAGCCGGGCTGGGAAAACGGGTCGGTCCGCGAATCCGCCGCCGAGTCGGCCCTGCGCGGCGCGCGCAACGCGGCGGTCACGTTGCTCACCGGCTTCACCACCGTCCGCAACCTCGGCGCCGAAGGCTTCGCGGACGTGGCCCTGGCGAGGGCGGTGGAGAAGGGATGGGTGATCGGTCCGCGGATCATACCCTGCGCCCATGTGCTGAGTCCGACCGGCGGTCCGGGGGACAACGACGGATTCATCCCCGGCGTGGTGGAGCGGGGTTACCGCCAGGGAGTCGCGGACGGCGTGGAGGCGGCGGTCGCGGCGGTCCGCTACCAGATCAAGCATGGCGCGAAGGTCGTAAAGGTGATGGCCACCGCCGGGGTGATGTCCTTCGAAGGCACCGCGGGCGCGCAGCAATTTTCCGAGTCGGAGATCCGGGCGATCTGCGAAGAGGCCCACCGTCACGGCGTCCGGGTTGCGGCGCACGCGCACGGGCCGGAGGGGATCGAGGCGGCGATCCGGGCCGGCGCGGACTCCCTGGAGCATGGTTCGCTGATGAGCGATGCCGGGATCGCGCTGATGAAGGATAAGGGGACCTGGCTCGTGCCGACCCTGGCCACGTGGTACTGGGACCAGTTCACGCCCGAGGACAGCTATCCGGCGGCTATGTGGAAGAAGATCCGTTCGATGGGCCGGCTGCGGGTGGAGTTCCAGAAGAAGGCGATCGCGGCCGGCGTGAAGGTGGCCTTGGGCTCCGATGCCGGGACCTACCCGCACGGAAAGAACAACCTGGAGTTCTGGCAGCTCACGGAGTTCGGGCTGACGCCGCTGCAGGCGGTGCAGGCCGGGACCATCCGCGCGGCGGAGATGCTGGGGATGGAGAAGGAGATCGGCCGGGTCTCTCCCGGATTCCTCGCCGACCTCGTGGTGGTGGACGGCGACCCGGTCGCGGACATCCGGGCGATGGAACGTGTCGGCTTCGTGATGAAGGGCGGCGTGGTCTACACGAATGCCTGGCCGGGGAGGTAGGAACGGTGAGAGGTTGAAGGGTTGAAGGGTTGGGAATGGAAAAGGCCGACCAGGGATG
>CAIYXO010000867.1 GCA_903930165.1 uncultured Verrucomicrobiota bacterium
CAGCGGTCGAGGGAGAATCCGCGGCGGAACATGGCGCCGGTGTGAAGCACGAGACCGGCCAGCATCAGCACGAAGATCGGCTTCGATTCATCCCGGAAGCCGCGACGCCACACGGAAACGGCGAAAACGGCCGCCGCGGCGTAGAGCGCCACGGCGACGGCGAATAGCGTCCTGTCTGACGGGAAGGTCACCGGCGAAACTTTGGGAAGGAAACAAGGCCGGGCGAACCGCGGTTTCGCGGCCACCCGGCCTTCGTCCGTTGCCGGGAAAGGTCCCCGGCGATCGGTCGGGTCAGAGCTTCTTCACCCGGATGTTCTTGTAGAAGACCACCGACTTCGGGTCGTGGGCCTGGAGGGCGATCGTCCCGGCGTTGAGCTTGCGCTCGAAATCCTTTCCGGGCTGGCGACCCGCCTCCTCGGTGAAGTCGTTCACCAGGGTGCCGTTCAGGTAGATCTTGATGTTGTTGCCCTTCACCACGACGTGATGGGTGTACCACTGGTTGTCCTGCACCACGCCCTTGAGCTTGTCTTCCTTGACGTCCTGAACCGAGTAGACGCTCCCGGACTTCCGCCAGTCGCCCTGCGTCTGGTTCACCTGGGTCTCGTAGCCGCCCCAAGGCCAACCGGTGTCGAGGTACTTGGTGTGGATGTAGATTCCGCCGTTGGAGCCGGGTTCGGTGAGGACGTCGACCTTCAGTTCGAAATCCTTAAACGGAGCCATCGGGCCGTAGTAGAAGTTGTGGGAACGATCGCCTTGGGCGCGGAACGCACCGTCGACGGTTGTCCAGGCCTTGGAGTTCTCATTGACCCTCCAGCCTGTCCAAGAACCATCCGAGATGAGGGTGAAGCCCTCGCTGTCCACGGAACCCAGGACTCCGGCCGTCGCGGTCGAAGGGGCCACCTGGACGCTCTTGGCAGTGGAACTGCCGGACTGGGAGGCGCATCCGGCGAGCAGCGCCAACGCGGAAATTCGAAGCAAATGGGAGGTTTTCATGGTCGGATCGGAATTGAAGTACGAGTGGGCAAGGTTGTGGTGGACCATGAATCCGGGCAAATGGGAAATCGTCCGTCGGGACGGATTGCCGTCGGCATCCGTTCCGGTTGAATCTCCGCCGTGGACGAGACGCCCCAGACCCAGCCGACTACCGGGTCGGCCCCGCCCCGCGCGTGGCTCCGCCTGGGCGCTTGGCAACCCTTTACCGGCACCGGGATAGGGGCGTTCGCGGGCGCCCCGGCATGGAGATCGGCAGCTTGGATCCTGCTTTCTTCCGGCCTGGCCGGACTTTCCCTCGCCTGGCTGCTCTGGTCCGCGTGGTGGCCGGTGGTCGCCGCCGCCGCGACGTTTCCGGATTCGCCGGTCGAGCTTCGAAACGGATCCCTGGAATGGAGGGGAGCCCAATCCCGGATCCTCGCCGAAGCCCCCAAGTTCGCGGTTGCCCCTGCGGACCGACTCCCCCGCATCAACGGGACGAATCGCGGATCTGCAACTGGAACTTTGGCGGACCGAATGCCGGCTTTCCGGGATCGCCGGCTTCGTCGCCTTCCCCTGGCCCGCGAATTGGAATGTCTCCCTCGATCGCCAGGACGCGGTCGCCGGATGGGGAGCCTGGAAGCGGCCCCTGCTCCTCGCCTCCATTGCCGGTGGCGGGGCTGCGGCCGCCTTGGTGACGATCGTCCTTGGTCTGTTGCTGACGCTGCCGGTCTGGTTGCTGGGATGGATCCTGGGACGCGGGCTCTCCCTCGGTGGGGCTGGTCGTGTGGCGATGATCTCGACCGTCACCCCATGCCTCGGCGCCGCAGCCGCGGTCGTCGGCTACGGACTGCTCTGGATCCCTTGGCCGTTCTTCTTGGCGGCGGTCAGCTGCCATCCCGTTGCCACGCTCGTCTTGGGGATCTGGGCGGTCCTGGAGATGCCGAAGGGAACCACGTCTTCGACGCGCAAACCGGAAGGGCGGCGCGACGGGAAACCTCCGGGTGGCCGAAACCCTTTCGGACAGAAAGGAGCCGCGAAACCGGAAGCGGCGGGTGACGACCGCGTGGGCGGGAAGAAGAAGCCTTCCAATCCCTTCCGACGCTGATCCTGAAACCATTCGAGGCTCCGCCCCGAGCCGTTCAGTTCCCTCCGACGGGATTGATTCGCGCCCCCTTCGACTTCAAGTCCTCGAGGATCTTCTTCGAATTGCGGGAGAGCGGATTGCCGTCGAGATGGACACGGACGAAGGGCGCAAACGACCGGGTTCCTGCGAGGTCCGGCGCCATCCACTTTTCCAAGGGAGACAAGTCACGGATGCGGTTGCCGGAGAAGTTCAGGTGGAAAGGAGCGCGGAAACCCGCCACTGGCGAAAGATCCGTGATCCGGTTCTTCGAGGCGGAGAGGGAAGTGATGCCCTTCAAGGAATCGAATCCGGCGAGGTTGGAGATCTTGTTTCCGTCGAGATAAACCGTGGTGAGGCGGGTCAGGTTGGTCAGCGCGGACACCGACACCAGTCGGTTGCCGGTGAGGTAGACCGAGGCGAGGTTGGTGAGTGCCGAGAGCGGGGCGATGTCCGCGACCTGGTTCCGGGTCAACTCCAAGTACTGCAAGGCAGGCACTCCGGACAGCGGCGCCAGCACCTTCACGCTGTTGGAGGCCAGGTTGACCAACTGCAACTGCTTCAATCCGGAAAGCGGACGGAGGTCGGAGATCCTGTTCCCCGGAACCTCCAACATCGCGAGGGACCGGCAGTGTTCGAGACCCGTCAGGTTGGTGATCCCGGCGAAAGGCGCCGAGACCGTGGAAACGGTTCCGACGTCGGCCGCGGTGAGCGGCTCCTGGCTTCCCCTCTTGGCGAACACCTGCTGCCGCACGGCCGCCTCCAGGCGTTTGTCGGCGAAGATGGACACCGGCGAATTGGTGGCTTCCGCGGCCTCCAGAGCCGGCGTGAGGAACCCTGCGAGGCAAAACAGAAGGCGTGGGAGGAACTTGCTCATGGAAACGGGTCGCCATGATGGCGGGCGGGCCTCCATGGGAAAGGGATTTTGTGGCGACTGCCTTGTCTCCCGACCTGCAAGGGAGGGATTGGATCCCGAAGGCCGGTCGAAGGAGACCAACGCGGCGATGGGAGTCCACTTTCGGGAA
>CAIYXO010000868.1 GCA_903930165.1 uncultured Verrucomicrobiota bacterium
CGCAGCCTGATCTGGATCAACCCCACCAACGGCGCCCCGATGGGTCTCGCGTTGAAGACCCCGGTCTTCCCCGTCGAACTGGCCGCAGGTTCCCAGGCGAGCCCGAATGATTTCTTCTGGAACTGGGGCGTCTCCGACGGCCCCGAAGGCAGCCGCGTCGTCTACACCGGCTACAAGAACGTCATCCTCCGCTGGGCCCCGCTGCCCGGTGGCGGCTGGTCCACGACGCCGACCACGGCCTGGATCGAACCCGTCCCCGGAGTCGGTGACGAAAGCTCCGGCGGCGACGGATCCAACTCCTGGCGCTGGCGTACCTTCCGCGTCGAGGGTTCCGGCACCAACACCGTGATCTACGCCGGTGGCGCCACCTGGCGTCAGAACATGCACGTGCAGAAGTTCGCGACCGTCGACGGCGTCAACTTCACCCCGGTGGCCCGCGTGAACGACCGCGACGGCGGCATCAAGCAGCGCTACAGCTTCTCGGGAATGAACACCAAGGCGGTCAAGTACGCCGGTGATCCGTCCCGCCCGAACCTGGAACTGTTCTTCTCGCCGTCCTTCCCCGCGTCCGGCCGCGAGCTGAAGCCCCGCCGCTTCTCCCGCAATCCCGACAGCCTCTACGCCGGCAGCTTCACCGAGGCCGTGCCCGCGAACCGCCAGTCGAACCGAAACAACTTCTTCGACCCCGACAGCGCCCAGAGCGGCGCCCTGCCGGCCTTCTCCTGGGAAGGTCCCGAGCGTCCGTTCCCCAGCGGTACCGCCTTCTACGACGGCAACTGGAGCTACGCCATGGACACCGCGGCGGGCCTCGACTACCTCGTGAACTACTCCGGTCCGTCCTGGAACAACCAGTACGGTCCCGATGAACGCCGTCCGGGCTGGCTCGGCATCCACCGCCTGAGCGGCAAGATCTCCTCCGGCCAAAGCTCGTACAAACTCGACTTCAACGAGGTCACCGAAGTGACCCTCGACAACGTGAACACCGGCAACAGCTACACCTACGACGCCAACGTCATGGTGTACGCCGATCCCGCCTCGCCCGCCGGCGTGCAGCGCTCCGAGGTCCTCTGGGCCGGCGGCAGCCTCGGCTTCGGCCGCTTCATCGTGGAGAACGTCCCGGCCACCCTCGTGGCCAGCCCCGCCTCCACCAACGTCGCCGCCGGCGCCTCGGTCACCCTGACCGCCTCGGTCACCGGCAGCCCGAACGAGTTCCAGTGGTTCCGCAACGGCGTGCCCCTCGTTGAGTCGAGCTACTACGTCGGCGTCGACAAGGCCTCCCTCACCATCGCGGGTGCCACCGCCGCGGACGCCGGTTCCTACCAGCTCCGCTGGGTGAATCCCCTCAGCGGCGCCGGCCAGACCGCCCCGGCCACCGTCACCGTGACCGGCAGCTTCACCCGCTGGGCCGCGTTCTCGGACATCGCCAAGGAAGCTCCGGTCACCCCGAGCGAGATCGTCACCAACAGCGCCAGCTTCACCATCCGCGCCACGGGCCTCGCCGCCTTCGACAACGCCGACAACGTCGGTGACACCGTCGCCTTCCGCCGCGAGCGCATCACCGGCGACTTCGACCGCGCCGTCCGCCTCGTCGGACTGTCCGTCGAAGGCACCTCCGAGACCCCGAGCCTCAGCCGCGCCGGCCTCCAGCTGCGCGCCTCCGAGGGTTTCAACACCCCGGTCCTCGAGATCGCCGCCTACAACCCCGCCGGCGCCAACCTCGTCCGCGTCGCCGGCCGTGGCCGCGTCGACCAGGTCTATTCCAAGCGCCTCAGCCGCGACTACGCCGGCGTCGCCGCCAACCTGCCGAACCAGTGGCTCCGCATCCGCCGCACGGGTGACGCCTTCGCGTTCTTCGTGAGCACCAACGGCACCACCTGGTCGCTCGTCGCCGAACAGTACCAGTCGTTCCCCGCGACCGTGTTCTTCGGGACGTTCGCCGCGCCGGATGACGCCACCGGCTCGCTCCTCGCCGTGGCCGAGTTCGCCAACTACGGCGTGCCCGCCGCCACCGACACCACCGCGCCCGTCGCGGTCTCCGCCGGTACCCTCGACGGCCGCGTGGTCGGCGTGAAGTTCTCCGAGGCGGTCAGCACCCCGTCCGCGACCGACCGCCTCAAGTACACGCTCTCCCAGGGCACCGTCCTCTCGGTCCGCCCGGGCATCAGCGGCGACACCGTCTACCTCTCCGTCGCCGGCCTCACCGCCTCCACCTTCACCGTCTCGGTGTCGGGAGTCGTCGACCTCTACGGCAACGCGCTGGCCTCCACCACGCTGAACGCCCGCCGCTCCATCTGGACCTCCACCGACATCGGCTACATCCAGGACCCCGTGTTCCGCCCGACCCTCGGCGATGATCCGTACGTCGCCGGTTCCGCCGTGGCCGTGTCCTCCGACACCAACCCCGAGGTGGAAATCGTCGGCGGCGGCTCCAACGGCTACAACCCGGGCGACTACATCCACTACCTCTACCGGCCCTACACCGGAGACTTCGACGTGGTGGTCGCCATCGACCGTTTCGACCGCCGCGGCATCGCCGGCGGCTACGCCAACGGCGGCATCCACGTCCGTGCCGGCCTCTACCTGCCGGACAACACCGAGATCGGCGCCAACACCAAGGTTCCGAGCTACGTGAACATCGCGTACTACGAGGGCTCCGACCCGAACCGCGCCGCCATCGAGCTCAACCGTCCCGCCGCCGGCGACAACTACGGCAACAGCGGCCCGTACTCGAACGACACGCTCATCGGCAGCCTCCGCGGGTTCTTCACGGACCTCCGCGCGGTGGACGCCGCGGGCACCATATCCGCCGAGTCCGATCCCTCGCAGGCCAAGTGGATCCGCGTGAAGCGCACCGGCCAGTCGCTGACCTCGTACTTCAGCTACGACGGCATGACCTGGGTGGAGCAGGACGGCTCGACCCGCACCATGTCGAACCTCCCGGCCACCGTGCTGGTGGGCTTCGGCCACCACAACGACACCGGCTACGGCGTGCCGCCCGCGGGCAGCACCTACGCCGGCAACGGCACGGTCAACGGCGACGGAGCCCCGGTCCAGAACGAGTCCAACTACGGAGTCGTCCGGATCCGCAACTTCGGCGACCTCGCCACCGCGTTCCCGGTCGAGTCCCCGCTCATCGAGATCCGTCGCGCCGACGGCTCGGTCGTCCTCTCCTGGACCGGCACGGGCTTCACGCTCCAGTCCTCGGCCACCCTCAAC
>CAIYXO010000869.1 GCA_903930165.1 uncultured Verrucomicrobiota bacterium
CGGCAGGCGCGGATCCGCTCTGGCGAATACCGCATTCCGGTGCTGCGTGTCGCCAGCTCCGGACCTTCCCAACTGACTTCACCTCAAGGAAACCTCGTCGAGACCACCGGAGTTCCACAACCGGGAGCCGTCGTCACCGGCACGCTTGCCCTCATCACGGCTCCCGCCGTGCTGCCACTCGACCATTGGCTGGCTCCATTGGCGGGAGGTCTCTCCATGGCCACGATCGCGGGCCTGACGTTCCGATCCCTGCAAACTGCCCGCAGCCGCCGTAGGGCGAAGTTGGCCGTCCCCGCCGAACCCTCCCTTTCCCGATGAAGTCCCTGCTCAGACTGATCCTGCGGATCCTCTTCCGGTTCCGTGCGTTCAACACCGAGGTCCTCGACACCCCGGGTCCGGTCCTGCTCCTTCCGAACCACGTCTCCTGGCTCGACTGGGCGTTCCTCGGCGCCGTGCTCGGCGACGACTGGCGATTCGTCACCAGCTCGACGACCGCCCAGACCACCTGGTTCCACAGGAGGATCATGGTCAACCGCCGCACCTTCCCCGTCGACCCGGCCTCGCCCTACGCGGCCAAACGCATGGCCGAGTTCCTCGGGAAGGGCGGTCGGCTGGTGCTCTTCCCGGAAGGCCGGATCTCCGTCACGACTCGCCTGATGAAGCTATTCGACGGCACGGGCTTCCTCATCCACAAGACCGGCGCCAAGGTGATCACCTGCCACCTCCGCAACGCGGTGCGCGTCCCCTTCGTGCGCCACGACGGCTGGACCCGGTGGTTCCCCGCCGTTTCCGCCCACTTCAGCCCCGTGCTCGAGGCGCCGCGTCTGGCCGATCTGTCCAACACCGTCGCCCGTCAGCGCATCACCGCCTGGCTGCGCGACCGCATGGTCGAGCAGCAGTTCGAGGTCGAGCAGCAGTTCGGTCCGTCGACCGTGCTCGCCGCCATCGCGGAGACCGCATCGATGCTGCCCGGAAAGAAGGTGCTGGAGGACATCAGCCAGAAGCCGTTGACCTACCGGCGCCTCATGGTCGGAACGGAACTGCTCGCGCAGCAGTTCGCCACCTTCAGTCCCCGGTTCGCGGAGGGCCGCGATCCCGTCTCCACCCACGTCGGCGTGCTCCTTCCCAATGTCAACGGAATGCCCGTCACGTTGCTGGCGCTCTGGGCTAACGACCTCGTCCCCGCGGTCCTCAACTTCTCCACCGGCGTACCCGTGATGCTCCAGTGCGCACGGCTGGCCGGCTTGCGGCATGTCGTCACGTCACGGGTCTTCCTGCAGAAGGCGAAGATCGACATCGGCCCCCTGGAGGCCGCCGGGATCAGGTTCCACCACCTCGAGGATGTGCGCGGCCGGATCACCGCGGCCGACAAGGTCGTGGCGATGCTGCGGCATCAGGTCGCCTGCGGTCGCTCGTTCCGCGGCCACGACCTGGGGCCGGCCTACGGACGCCGGCCCGCTGTGATCCTGTTCACCTCCGGATCCGAGGGCGTTCCCAAGGGCGTCGTCCTCAGCCATTCCAACCTGCTGGCCAACATCCGCCAGATGGACGCCTCGCTCGACATCACCGACCACGAGCGGTTCTTCAACGCGCTGCCGCTCTTCCACAGCTTCGGCCTCACCGCCTGCACCCTGCTGCCGCTGGTCCGCGGCCTCTACACGTTCCTGTATCCATCGCCCCTGCACTACCGGGTCGTCCCCGCGGTGGTCTACGACAAGAACTGCACCGTGATGGTCGGAACCAACACGTTCCTCAACGGGTACGCCCGCAAGGCGGCCCCCTACGACTTCCGCAGCGTGAAGTACCTCGTCGCCGGCGCCGAGAAGGTCCAGGAGGCCACCGCCCAGACCTGGGCCCGTAAGTTCGGCATCCGGTTGCTCGAGGGCTACGGGGCAACCGAATGCAGTCCCGTGCTCTGCGCCAACAACCGCATCGAGTCCCGCTTCGGCAGCGTCGGACGATTCATGCCCGGAATGTACTGGCGCCTGGAACCGGTGGAGGGGGTCAGCGAACACGCCACCGACGGACGCGTCCTCTCCGGACGCCTCTTCGTCCGCGGGCCCAACGTGATGCTCGGCTACCTCAACCCCGACGCCGACGCCAGGTTCCGGGAGCACGGAGGCTGGTACGACACCGGCGACCTCGCCCGCGTCGACGACGACGGCTTCGTCTTCCTTCTCGGCCGGATGAAGCGCTTCGCCAAGGTCAGCGGCGAGATGGTCAGCCTGACCGCGGTCGAGGACTGCCTGGCCGGTGCCTTCCCCCAGCACGGGCTCCGTTGCGAGGTGGCCGTGGTCGCCGTCGCCTGCGAGGACAAGGGGGAGAAGCTCGTCGCCATCGCCAACGTCGAGAAGCTGACCCTCGACGAGATCCGCCAGGTCGTCCGCGCCAAGGGCCTCGCCAACCTCTGCGTGCCGCGCGAGCTGCGGCATGTCCGCGAGATCCCCAAGCTCGGCACCGGGAAGGTCAACCACCGCGCCCTGATCGAGACCTTCGCCAACCCCTGAGCCCACCATGAGGAAATCCGACGTCGAACAACTGCTGCAGGAGGGGCTGATCACGAACCTCCAGCATGACATCATCATCCACCGGCACCGGCTCGACCGGGAATCCAACCGGCTCCTGGTGATCCTCGGGATCCTCGGAGCGATCCTGTTCGTCTCCGGGGCCGTGCTGCTGGTGGCCGCCAACTGGGACTCGGTCCCCAAGGCGCCGAAGATCGGCGGCGGCATCCTGCTGATGCTGGCAGCCCACCTCGTCGGGTGGAGACTTGGCAGGGGCGGCGACCATCCCGCCATCTCCACCACCTTCCACCTCGTGGGCGCAGGCCTGTTCCTGGCCAACATCGCGCTGGTGGGCCAGATCTACCATCTCGGCTCCAGGGCTCCCGACGCGGTCCTGCTCTGGCTGGTCGGGATCGCTTCGCTTCCCTGGATCCTGAGGTCCCGCGCCCTGCACATCCTCACCCTCGCCACCTTCGGCGTGTGGCTCGGGTTGGAACTGGCCCACGAGGACGGCCTCCTCCGATTCGGGGGCGGTGCACGCATGTGCTCGTTCTACCTGCTCCTCGGCGTGGCCTTCGTCGGGCTTGGCGGCTGGCTCCGGCGCGGTCCCTTCGGCGAATTCGCGGGCGCCACCGAGAAATTCGGCCTGATCGGCATCCACCACGCCACCCTGCCCCTGATGATCGGGCCCTTCTACGGCCAGTCCACGGTGACCCACGGAGCCTGGATCCTCTCCGCGGCGGTCTCCGCGCTGGCACTCGGACTCGCCGGCACGGCACTCGCGCGGAACGTGGACGGCCTGCCGGCCCGATGGCGCTGGGCGTGGTTCTGGACTCTGGTCGTGGTGGTCGCCGTCGGTTGGACGGGACTGCTTGCCGGCTCCGATTCCCCGGCGTTCCAGCAACGCGGATCCGTGGGCCCCCACTGGCTCGTGATCCCCGTGCTGTTCGGGGTCTCCCTGGTCCAGATCCAGGTCGGCCTCCAGCGGGCGAGCGTCTTCCACGTGAACCTCGCGATCGTCGCCATCGCGGTGCAGATCCTTGTCGCCTACCTCCAGCTCTTCGGGTCGATGGCCGACACGGGCATGATCTTCGTCAGCACCGGCCTGCTCCTGATCCTCCTCGGATGGTACCTCGAGCGGCAGCGGAGATCCCTCGTCAGGAACATGAGATCGGCCGCTTGAACCGCGCGGAGCCCACCCATGAAACCAAGACTCCTCCTCTTCGTCCTCGCCGCCCAGTGCCTGTGGATCCTGGGCACCGTCGCGGTGCAGGAATCCCGCCTTCGCTCCGACGTCGTGGTGCTCCTGGAGACGCGCCCCGTGGACCCGCGGGATCTCCTCCGCGGGGACTACGTGATCCTTGGCTACGCCCTCTCGGACATCCCGCGGGAACTGTTCCAAGGCCCGGCCTTCGAACAACCTGGTGCCGACACGCCGGTCTACGTGGCGCTCGCCAAGCAAGGGGACTTCCACGTCGCAGCGGCCGCCTACCTGCAGAAGCCGAAGGACGAATCCAGGCCTGTTCTCCGTGGGCGGGTCGTCCATTCGCGTTGGGCGGCAGGCCAGCCCAACACGGTGCGTCTCGAGTACGGCATCGAAAGGTTCTATGTCCGCGAAGGCACCGGGGAACCGCGTGGGAAGCTGACGGTCGAGGCGGCCATCGCGCCCGAAGGCCAGGCTGTCATCCGCCAAGTGTACCTCGATGGCAAGCCCTACGCCGCCGCGATGTCCGGTTCCGCCCTGTGACCGCCGGTGCACCCAGAATCAATCTCTTCAACAGCCATGACTCCAGATCGCATGAAGCCACTGTCCCGACGGATCCTTCCGTTGGCCGCCCTGGTCCTCGTCGGGTGCGAGACCACTTCCATCTCCGATCCCGGCGGCTACTCCGCCGCTCCCGGAACCCCTTCCCGAAGCCGGCTCTACCGCGGCGAGATCGCCGAATTTGAGCTCCTGGGGATTGGCGGGACCAACCGGATCAC
>CAIYXO010000870.1 GCA_903930165.1 uncultured Verrucomicrobiota bacterium
ATCATCCGCTCGATGAACACCGACGCGTTCAACCACGCGCCGGGACAGATCTTCATGAACACGGGCTCCCAGCAGTTCGGGCGCCCGAGCATGGGGGCGTGGGCCACCTACGGCCTCGGCAGCGAGTCGCGCGACCTCCCCGGCTTTGTCGTGATGAACTCCGCGGGCGGCCTGAGCGGCGGCGCCGGCAACTTCGGCTCCGGCTTCCTCCCGTCCGTCTACCAGGGCGTCCCCTTCCGCAAGGGCGCCGACCCCGTCCTGTACCTCTCGAACCCGAACGGACTCAGCTCCTCCCTCCAGCGCCGCACGCTGGACACCGTGAAGGAGCTGAACGAACGCCGCCTCGGCCTCGTCGGCGACCCCGAGATCGCGACGCGCATCAACGCCTTCGAGCTCGCCTACCGCATGCAGCAGAGCGCGCCGGAACTCATGGACCTGTCGAAGGAGTCCGCCGCCACGCTGGAGATGTATGGCGCCAAGCCCGGCGAGGCGTCCTTCGCCAACAACTGCCTGCTCGCCCGCCGTCTCGTCGAACGCGGCGTGCGCTTCGTCCAGCTCTTCCACGAGGCCTGGGACCACCACAGCGACGTGAAGGGCGGCGTGAAGGACCAGGCCGGCAAGACCGACAAGGCCTGCGCCGCGCTGGTCAAGGACCTGAAGCAGCGCGGGCTGCTCGACTCGACGCTCGTCGTCTGGGGCGGCGAGTTCGGGCGCACGCCGCAGGTCGAGGCCAGCGCCGAGCTCGGACGCTCCCTCGGACGCGACCACCATCCGCAGGCGTTCACCTACTGGCTCGCCGGCGGCGGCACCAGGCCGGGCGTCACCATCGGCGAGACCGACGACTTCGGGTTCAACATCGTGAAGGACAAGGTCCACGTGCACGACCTGCACGCCACCGTCCTCCACCTCCTCGGCTTCAACCACGAGAAGCTCACCTACCGCTTCCAGGGCCGCGACTACCGGCTCACCGACGTCCACGGCGAACTCGTGGAGAAGATCCTCGCCTAGACGGTTTGACGCCCGACGCCCGACGCCCGCCCGGCCCAACACAACGTCCGTCGAATCACTCCGGAAGCACAGGCGCCGCATCCGCGAGGCGGCGCCAGTCGGGGTCGGAGGCGGTGGTGGGAAAGGCCAGCGTCGGGTTCACCAGCGGATTCGGACGCACCGTGGCCGTGTCGTCGGCGACGAAGTCCTTCCGGTTGGCGGCTTCGACGACCGGTCCGCGCCAGGTCCAGGTCTCGGCGTGGCCGTCGGCGAACCCGAAGGAGGCGCTCCGGCCATGGCGGCTCGCCGGCATGTGCCAGAACCACGGCGCGCCCGCGGTCGTCCAGATGCCCATCGCGCCGTTGTCCAGGCTCACCGGGTTCTCCTCCATCCACGCCGCGGTGGCGGCCGGCGAAGCCAGCTCGCCGGTCTTCCTCAGGATGCGCGAGGTCATCGGGGAGGCAGACCGGACCCCGTTGGTGTTCGCGTTGCAGTTGAGCCAGGTGGAGACCGAGTAGCTCCGATGGTGCGGAACGGCGCGGCCCACGGCGTCGCGCACGAAGGCCCTGCTGGCCGGACAGCGCCAGACCGCGGCGCCGGGCACGTGGGCGGACAGCGCGGAGGTGGTCATGTTGGTCTCGTAGCCCGGTTCCCAGACCTGCACGTTCCGGGTCGTCCAGGCGGTGGTGCCCGGCGCCGAGGCGTTGTCCGGCGCCGTCGAGTTGTCGGGGAAGCCGTCCGAGTTGTCCGAGGCGTATTGGACGAAGCCCAGCTGGAGCTGCCGGACGTTGCCGAGACAGGCCGTTCCCGAGGCGCGGGACTTCGCACGGGAAAGCGCCGGGAGCAGCATGCCGGCAAGGACCGCGATGATCGCCACCACGACCAGAAGCTCGATCAGCGTGAACGCAGCCGCCGGCGGGCGTGTCCGTGTCTTCGGATCAGGGCTTCTCATCGGATGGGAACCAACGGTTTCGCAGCTCGCGTTGCCGACCCTCGAACTGGAGCCGCTGTTCCGGGGTCAGCAGCCTCGAGATCTCCGCCTCGGTGGAACGGAGAAGCAATCCCACGTTCGTGCGCCCATGTCCCCGGGCCTTCAGCTCCTCGAGACGGGCCTTCATGAGAAGCCCGATCGTGCCGGCCTCTTCGCACTCGAGCGGCAGCCAGGCACGGACCTGCCGGAGCGTGTCCTCCGACCACTTCTCATAGCGGACCTCGGGCCGTCGCGACTCGGCCGCCCGATGCAGGGCCGCCCCGCCTCCGACGGCCAGGAGCAGCGCGAGGGGAAGCAGCACCTTCCAGGTGCCGGCCCAGGCGAGGACGACCGTCGCGAGACCGGGACGACCGAGCGCGGCGGAGCCCATCGCACGACGGGCGACCTCCTCCGACCAACCGGATGGGGTTGAAGACGGGGAATCCGGCACGGCCCGGGCCGCTTCGGCCAGGCGTTCCCATGGGTCTTGGCGTTTCATGTGCGGGGCTCCCGTTCCATCTTCTCGACCCGTTTCCGCAGCTTGCGCCGCGCCCGGAACGCGCGGACCCGGATGCTGGTCACGCTCCAGCCGGTCACGGCCTTGACCTCGGCGGCGCTCCGCTGCTCGAGGTCGATCATCTGGATCACCAGCCGGTCCTCCGGCCCCAGGGTGGCCATGAGGCGTCCGGCGAGTTCGCGGGCGCCGGAAACGGCACCGGATTCGGGCACGGCCTCGTCCGCGGCCACCGCCTCGAGGGCGCGCGTCTCCTCCTCGCCCAGGTCGGTCCATCGGATCTCCGGATCCCGCTTCTGGCTGCGGAGCTGGTCGCGGCAGGTGTTCATGGCCACACGCGCGACCCAGTGCTCGAAGGGCACCACGCCCGCATACTGGTCCAGCTTGGCGAACAGCTTCATGAAAACCTCCTGGGTGAGATCCTCCGACGACATCCGCCACGGAAGATGGGAACACACGATCCTCCGGACCAGCGGCGAGACCGATTCGACGAGCTCGCGCGCGGCCGCCATGTCGCCGTCCCGTACGCGTCGCACGGAGTCCGTCAGTTTGGGGTCGATGCCGGACATCCGGATTCCCTGCGTCGTCGGTGACGCCGGGGAGGACGCGGTCATTACAGGGAATCTTCAGGCCGCTCCAGACGCGATTCCCCCGGCGGGATTCCCCGGGATTCGGATGTAATGCCCGGCGGGTCGCGGCGTCACCGGGCGCGACGGCTCCATGCGGGCCGCGGATCCGATTCCACACCATCAAATGAAAAACCCCTCACACATCCTCGCCGCGGCCGCCGTGGCGCTCACCTCGACCGCGACCCATGCCGCCGTCTTCACCGGCGTCGGTTCCGACTCCTCCTCGCTGTCCTCCACGATCGCCGAGTTCCGGACCGCGATCGGCGGCGCCAACAACGGCGCCAACAACGCCCTCGGGACGACACTCACCACCGGCAGGCGGGAGATCAACTGGGACGCCGGCGCGTTGCCCGGTTCGCCGATGCCATCGGACTTCTTCAACCGCAGCACCGACTTCAACAGCCTCGCGGGATCCCGTCGCGGCGCGGTGTTCAGCACCCCGGGTTCCGGGTTCCTCGTCAGCCTCAACAGCTCGACCGACCCCGCCCGCGGCTTCGGCGACATCAACCCCGCCTACACCGCGCAGTTCGCCGTCAACAGCGCCAACCGGCTCTTCGCCCCCAACGGCTCGACCATCACCGACACGGCCTTCGCCCTTCCGAACACCCCCGGAACGGCCGCCGGCGTGACCGCGTTCGGCGTGGTCTTCTCCGATGTCGACCTCGCGGACGTCAGCGGGATCGAGCTGTACGACCAGGCCGACACCCTGCTCGCAAGCGCCTTCGCCCCGCTGAACGGAGGCGGACTGTCCTTCGTCGGCATCACGCTGGCCCCGGGCCAGCAGGCGGCCCGTGTGCGGGTCATCAGCGGCAACCTCGCGCTCGGCGCCGCGGCCCTCGACACGATCTCGCAGGACGTCGTGGCGATGGACGACTTCATCTACTCGGAGCCCACCGCCTTCACGGCGGTGCCCGAGCCCGGCGAGTACGCCGCGTTCGGCGCCGTCGGAATGGCCGGATTCGCCCTGTGGCGCCGGCGTGCGACGGCAGGTTCCTGATCCGCAGCCGCTGAAACGGGAAGGGCCATGCCGCCCGGGGCGATCCGGGCGGCATGGGTGCTCCCCGGACTCCGTGGGAACACCCGGTCGTCGTCCGTGAACCACATCCGATTGCGTGGCAGGGGCTCGGAACCCATTCAAACGGCAGCCGGCAAACCGCTTCGACGTCCCGGCTTGAGGCTATCGCACAATCCGGAAGAAGCCGGGCCGATCACCCACCGTCAGGTTCATGGCATTGGTCTCCGTGATGGCGGGAACGACGGACCACACGCCGGTCGTCAGATCGGTGGTGGTTTCCAGCCGGCTTCGTGGATCGCCGGACCAAGCCAACCGGAGTGAACCGTCCCCGGGGACGAGAAAAAGCCTGGGGACCACGGTCGCCTTCGAAAGGTCGAGCCCGGCGATGCCGGCGGCGTAGATGGCTCTTGCCTCCCCGGCACCCAAGGCCCGCCGCCAGATTCCAAGGTCATCGATCCTGGCACCGACGGCCGAAGCACCTCCCTGGTCGAAATAGACCCCGGTTCCATCCTGTCCGATGTTCAACGCCCACGAGGACTGCGGGGAGGTTCTTGGACTGGCGTAGCTGAAGGGCAGCCCGAAGGTGTCGATTCCACC
>CAIYXO010000871.1 GCA_903930165.1 uncultured Verrucomicrobiota bacterium
CGGCTTCGGCTTCTCCGGCGGCTTGATGCCCGTGATCTTGTACACCGCCGACGGCACGAACCCGGCACGGTGGGCCAGATAGCCCAAACCGCCGAGTGCGAGGACGTGGACGGCGATGGAGATCGCCAGGCTCGTCTTGTCCGAGGCCTTCTTGGCTGTGCGCGCCATCGGGTTGCCTAGTTGCCGGAGGTGGCCGTGTCGGTCGCCAGGCCGATCTTCGTCACGTTGGCCTTGGTAAGGATGTCGAGCACCTGGACCACCTTCTGGTAGTTCACGTTCTCATCCCCGCGCACCACGACGCTGAGGTCGGGGTTGGTCTTCCGGAACGCGATGATGGTGTCCTCCAGCTTCTTCAGCGTGATCGGTTCGGCGTTGAAAAAGACGTTCCCAGCCGAGTCCACCGTCACGTTGTTGATGTCCTGCTTGCTCTGGTTCTGCGGCGGCTGCTGGCCGGCCGAGGGCAGGTTGATGTCGATGTCGTTGGTCGACGGGGCGGTGGTGATGATGAAGATCACCAGGAGCACGAACGCGAGGTCGAGCAGCGGGGTGATGTTGAGCTCGCCCATCGCATGATGGTGCGAGGCGGAGAACTTCTTCCGTCCGCGACGGCCTCGGGCGGCGGCGCTCATGCGACGGCCTTCTGGCGCTTCTCGTTCTCCAGGTTGCGGAGCGCGTCGGCGATCTCGTCCGCCAAGGCCCGGTTGTCGACGTAGCGGTGCTCCACGTCGGTCGAGATCTCCGAGTTGAAGCCGTCCAGCTCCTGGGTGATTCCGCGGATCGCGGTGATCATCAGGTTGTAGGCGAACATCGCCGGGATGGCGACGAAGAGGCCGACGACGGTGGCGATGAGCGCGCCGGCGACGCCGGGGGCCATCGCCGTCAGGCTGGCGCTGGCCGCCATCGCGATGCCGGAGAACGTCTCCATGACGCCCCAGACCGTTCCCAACAGTCCGATGAAAGGACCGCCGGAGACGGCGGTGGTCAGCACGATCATCCCCTTCTCCAGCGAGAGCGCCTCGGCACCGACGGCCCGTTCCAGGGAGCCCTGGACCGACTGGAAGGACTCGAGGCTGATGCGCTTCTGTCCCTTCACCTCCACCGGATTGTTCGCCAGGTGGTATTCCACCTCCTCGCAACCGGCCGCATAGACCTCGTAGGCCGGCGACCCCAAAAACGTCTGCTTCGACCGGAAGAGCTGCAGCGGATCCTTGGTCTCGCGATAGGCGGCGAGGAACTTTCGGGTCGCGGTCCGCGCCTTCAGCAACTGGCGGCCCTTGGTGATGATCACCGACCAGGAGACCATCGAGACGATGACCAGGGCGCTGATGGTGATCTTGCCCTCAAGTGTCGCCTTTTCGAAGGCGAAGGTGAGCGCGTTGGCCAGAATGGGCTGGAAGTCCATGGAGCGTGTGGCTTGTCGGAATCAGCGCGACGGCGCGTTGGTCAACGAAAGGAGGCTCGAGCCGAAGCTGGCCCGCTCTCCGAACGACTCCACGGCGCCCTTGTTGAGCCGCACCACGAACTCCTTCATGTCGCCGACGCCCTTGTTGAGGAGGTTGTAGCTCAGGTACTCGGCGTCGCCCTGCGCGGTGACCGCATGCGGACGACCGAGCGTCTTCACCACCTCGTCGCGGCTCATGCCGAGCGAGACCTTGTTGAGCTTCGCTGAAGATGAGGCGCAGCCGGCGGCCAGCGCGACGGCCAAAAGGAGGCCGGCTGCGGAAACGGAAAACGTCTTCGACATCATGCGGCGCGAGACTTGGCTGCCCGGATTACGACCGATTGTCGCGTGTGTGACGATCGTGTGACGAAGCCATTCCCATTTCGTCACCTGGAGTTGGCGCATCGGTAACAGGCTGCCGTTCCCGTTCCCGCACCCATTGGGCCGGTGCCTTTCCAAACTGACGTCGGAACCAGGCCCGGAAGGCGTCGGAGTCGTCATAGCCGCAGGCCAGTGCCACCGATGCGATCGACGCCCCGGGTTGCGAGAGGAGGTTGCAGGCACGGATCCGACGCCACGCCTCGCGCTGTCCAGGCAGGCTCTCCCCGAACCGCTCCCGGAACAACAGCAGGAGCCTCCGCTTCTCACAGCGGCACATTTCGGCCAACTGCTCCGCGGTCAGGGCGTGCAACTCGCCGTCGGTCATCTGGTTGACGATCTCCTCCAGTCGGTCCCCGGCATCCTGCCTGCCCCTGGGACCTGCGACGGTGGCGGCGGGAGGTGGAAGCGACGCCGCGGCGACGACGCCAAGCAACTGGCTTCGCTCCGAAAGCGGACTCCGACGACCGTTCCGGACGGTGGATTGGAAGAGAAGGGAAGCCTCGTGTTCCGGTGGAAGGAACCAAGGGAGGGGAGGCAGGCCGGCTGCGGGGTTGTCAAAGCGACGACGCTCCGGAAGCGTCAGGATGCCGACCAGCGCAGACGGAACGAATCGGAACCAGGCGATCGTGGCACCTCCGATCTGGCTCGCCCTGAGCTGCAGCGAACGGACCCCCGATGTCACCACCAAGCCGCCCCGATTGCAGGAAAGGGGTTGAGGTCCACCGAGGAGGTATCCCTCGCCGTTCTCCATCTGGCAGAAGACCCATCCCTCCTCCGGTAGATTCCACTCTTCCCCGGGGAGGAGCTTGGAATGGTTCAACAGGAGCTGTGAGGTCAGACCCACAGACCATGAATGCATAGGATGGGTCACGGGAAGACGACATCCCGGAAACAGATCCGCAACGTTCGGGGCGAATCCACCGAAAGGGTCTCGAGGAAAGGGCGGCGGGCGGTCCGGCGGATACTGGAGATCAACGGGCCACGACCCGGAGGAAACGGGTCGGCGCGGCTTCCTGCACCACGTCGAGGACAACCGTGGATCCCGTAGCGACCACGGCGCTCCCGACATCCACCCAGGTTCCCTCGGTCAGGGAAGTCCGTGCCTGGAGCTGATAACTGGATCCGGAAACACCCTCGAGGCGCACCTGATAGGCTCCGGCGGATGCCGACAACGAGATGGCGGGGGCGGGAGGGGGGACGTAGGCCCTGCGGACCTCGATGCCCACCTCAAGGGTGGCGGACTGTGCGGGTGTCCCGCTGTCGGTCGCCCGGAACACGACGGTACGGACGCCCACATCGGAGATCGAAGGAGTCCAGCGGAACGTGCCGGTGACCGCATCCAGGGTGGCGCCCAGCGGCGAGGAAGGGTCCAGGGAATAGGCGAGGGTCTGGCCGGGATCCGGATCGGACGCGGAGACCGTGAAGCTCAGTTCGGCACCGTTGGTGACCACCTGTGGCGAAACCGGGTTGAAGACCGGAGCGCGGTTCGCAACGGAACCTCCAACCTGGTACTGGGAGGCGTTCACGTTCGCATCGATGAGCCAGGGAGCGTTTCCAACGTCCGGGGGAGGCACCACACCGAAGCGATGAAGTCCGAAACGGGAACCGCTGACCGGGACGAACTCGATTCCGGATCCGTTCCAGAGGTAGAGGTAGATGACTGCGCCGCGGAGGGAGTCCGGAACGGGGATGTCCAGACGCCGATACCGTCCAGCGGTGCTTCCCGGCTGGTCGCCATCGAGGACGTCCCGGAAGATGAGCTCGTCATCCGCTCCGAGGATCGAACCCTGGACCGGGGAGGTCGGGACTCCGTCTCCGTTCTTGTCCGCCACAAACCAGATCACCGTTCCCAGCGGTGCCGCGGTCACTCCGGCATCGACGAACAGGCGCGTCGCCAAGGGCGACGCCGCAGCGGTTCCACCGTTGGTCGAGACGGTCTTGCTTTCGGCGGTGTAGGCGTTGAGGCGGGGCGCTGAACCGGCGATCCCCAGGACCGACATGGCGAGGGCAAGCGAACGAGTCATCGCCGCATCATCTCGATACCGCATTACGGACAGGTGACAGGGAAATGAGATTCCGGTGAGAACCGGACCGGTGGCCGAAACAAAAAGGGGCGGGGAAGCCGCGAGGCCTCCCCGCCCTGCCGAGAATGCGAGGATCAGCGGGTGATCACCCGGAAGATCTTCTTGGTGGTGACCGCCGCGTTCACCGAAGCGGGGGCTCCGGTTCCGGCGGTCCAGGACGTCTCATCGCTCCAGGTGGAGACATCGGTGGTGGACTGGACCTTGTATTCGGTTCCGGCCGAGGTCGGATAGGACACCGTGGCCAGCGAGCCGTCGGCGTTGGAGGTGACCGTCACGGCGACGACGTTGACCGGGGTCGCGGCCGACTTGGCGGTGGCGGCGAGGAAGCCCTCGTGGTCGAGGCCGGTCCAGTCCTGCGCCCAGTTCTCCTGGTCGAAGGCGCCGACATAGGCCACGGAGGTGTAGAAGCCGTCCGCCGGGGTCGAGGTGTACCACGAGTAGACCGGACTCGTGGAGGCGACCGTCGGGTTCAGGTCGCCATTGGCGGTGCGGCTGATGCCGCGGAGCTGCGGATCGACCACCGGGTTCGAAGCGGCCGGGACGTAGGTCCCGCCGTGGTCGTCAC
>CAIYXO010000872.1 GCA_903930165.1 uncultured Verrucomicrobiota bacterium
CGCAGATCGGCGACACCCTGGTCCGGGGCGGTCTGCGTCCGGAACGCTGGGACTCCGCCCTGCTCTGCCGCAGCCTCTACCTTCCGGTGGTCCGCGATGCCGGCGGCGACTTCCTCGACCAGTTCGACGGCGCCGAATCCAGCCTCGTGGTGACCACGCGCGACGAGACCAACGTCCCCGCCCAGGCGCTCTTCCTGATGAACAGCCCGTTCGTGATGGAACAGTCCCGGGCGTTAGCCTTGCGCCTGATACGGGACGACTCGTTGGAGGCCGACCGCGACCGCGTGGCCGTGGCGCACCGTCGGGTGCTGGGCCGTTCCCCCACCGACGCCGAGGTGGGGCGCGCGCTCGGATTCCTGCTGCGGGAAGCCGCGGCCAACACGGCCGGACGTCGGCCCGCCGGGCGCGAGACCGCGTGGTCGCTCTACATCCAGGCCCTCTTCACCACCGCCGAATTCCGCTACCTCCGCTGACATGACGCCCATGAATTCCTCCGGCCCCGAACCGGCACGAACCCTGACGCGTCGGGACCTGCTGAAGACCCTTTCCGCCGGCTTCGGCTGGACCGCCTTCGCCGGCCTCGCAGGTTCCTCCACCGAACCGGCCGCGTCGAACGCGAGCACGCCGCCCCTGGCGCTGCGGACTCCGCATCTCGCCCCGAGGGCCCGCCGGGTGATCTTCCTTTGCATGCAGGGCGGCCCGGCACACCAGGACACCTTCGACTACAAGCCGAAGCTCAAGGCCGACCACGGCAAGGCCAGCGGCGGACGCGGACGCGGCACCCAGTACGTCGGATCGCCGTTCACGTTCCGTCAGCACGGAGATTCAGGACTCTGGATCAGCGAGGTGCTGCCCCATCTCGCCCGACAGGCGGACCGGCTGTGCGTGGTGAACTCGATGCGCACGGACATCCCGAACCACCCCCAGGCCTTCGTGCAGCTGCACACCGGGAGCGCCCGGTTCGTCCGTCCCTCCATGGGTTCGTGGGTGCTCTACGGATTGGGCAGCGCGAACCAGGACCTGCCCGGCTTCGTGAACATCGGCCCGCCCAACGCCCTCGGCGCCGGCAACTACGGCAGCGCCTTCCTGCCCGGCGTCTATCAGGGAACCCGGATCGCCGTGGGACGCGGCGGCCCCGGCGACACCGGCATGAGCCACGTCTCGAATCCGCGGATCACCAAGGAACAGCAACGCCGGCAGCTCGACCTCGTCCAGTCAATGAACCACGACCTGCTGTCCCGCACCGCCGAGCCGGGCGGGGACATCGAGGCCGTGATCGAAGCCGGCGAGCTGGCCTTCCGCATGCAGGCGGAGGTGCCCCACCTCATGGACCTGTCCCGCGAGTCCGAGGCCACCCGCAGGCTCTACGGCATCGGAGACGACGCCACGGACGCGTTCGGACGCCAGTGCCTCCTGGCCCGTCGCTTCGCCGAGGCCGGCACCCGATTCATCGAGGTGAACCTCGGCGGATGGGACCAGCACCAGAATCTCGAGTCCTCGCTCCGGAAGAACTGCCGTGCCCTCGACCAACCCGCCGCGGCGCTCCTGCAGGACCTGGAAGCACGGGGGCTGCTCGACGACACCCTGGTGCTCTGGGGCGGCGAATTCGGGCGGACACCGGACAGCCGGCAGGCCGACGGGCGGGACCACAACCACCAGGGCTTCTCGATGTGGTTGGCCGGTGGCGGCATCAAGGGCGGTCATGTGCACGGGGCCACCGACGAACACGGTTCCAAGGCGGTGTCCGACCCCGTCCACGTCCACGACCTGCATGCGACGATCCTGCACTGCCTCGGGCTCGACCACGAGCGCCTCACCTACCGCTACGGCGGCCGGGACTTCCGGCTCACCGACGTCCACGGCGACGTCGTGAAGGGCATCCTCGCCTGACGGATCCGCAGGGACGCACCGACGCGGAGAGGTTTGGACACGGATTCCACGGAGGAATCGGAGAGAGGTCGCAAGGGGGGTTCCACACCCATCTGCGTCCATCTGCGTCCTCTGCGGATGAACCTCCGGGCGGATTCATTCACAGATCCAACAGATCCACGCAGATGCCGAGAGCCGCTCGGATGTCGTCCGCATGAGGAGTTCCCAGGTCCGGATCCCAGGAGCGAACCGCTCTCATCCGCGTCCCTCTGCGTCCTCTGCGGATGGACATCCCCGGCCTCCGGCATCCGCGGATCACACCGACTGGCCGGCGGCGTGGCCGCTGGCCCAGGCCCACTGGAAGTTGTAGCCGCCCAGCCAGCCGGTCACGTCCACGACCTCCCCGATGAAATAGAGCCCGGGTACCTCGCGGCTCTCCATCGTCTTCGACGACAGCGCCGCGGTGTCCACGCCGCCGACCGTGACCTCCGCCTTCGGATAGCCCTCGTCGCCGTCCGGCGTCATCTCCCAGGCGTTCAGCCGCGTGGCCAGCGCCTCGAGCTCCTTCTGCGGCAGCTGCGCCAACTGGCGGGGCCTCGCATCCGGACCCAGCCAGGCCTGGACGAAACGCTCCGGCAGCATCCCCCGCAGCACCGACTTCACGTCCTTCCCGCCCGAGCGGTTCGAACGCAGCAGCTCCAGGGCGTCCACGCCGGGAAGCAGGTTGATCCGGAACGGCTCCCGCGGCCTGAGATGACTGGAGATCTGGAGGATCGAGGGACCGCTCAGCCCGCGGTGGGTGAAGAGCACGTTCTCCCGGAACCTCGGCCGGTCCCCGTCGGCGAAGGTCTCGCAGTCGATGGAAAGCCCGCTGAGCGCAGTGAAGGCGCCGAAGCCGGATTGGGCGAAGGTCAGTGGAACGAGGCCGGGACGCGGCTCGACCAAGGGCACGCCGAACTGCTTCGCCACATGGTAGCCGAACGGTGTCGCACCCAGCTTGGGGAACGACAGGCCGCCGGTGGCGACCACCAGCGACTTCGCGGTCCGGGTTCCCTTCGAGGTCTCGACCACCCAGCCGCCGCCATCCCCCCGCGACACGGAGGACACCTTGCAGTCCACGGTCACCGTGACCCCGGCGTCGGCGCACTCCTCCTCGAGCAGATGCAGGATCTGCTTGGAACTCTGGTCGCAGAAGAGCTGGCCGAGCTTCTTCTCATGCCAGGCGATGCCGTGGCGCTCGACCAGCGCGAGGAAGTCCGCGGGCGTGTACCGGGCCAGCGCCGACTTCATGAAGTGCGGGCTGCCGGAGGTGACGTAGTTGGCCCAGGTCGCGCCGGTGTTGGTGAAATTGCAGCGGCCGCCGCCGGAGATGAGGATCTTGTTGCCCGGCCGCGGGTTGTGCTCGAGCAGCTCCACCCGGAGGCCCCGCTGGCCCGCGGTGCGCGCGCAGAAGAGGCCGGCCGCGCCGCCGCCGATGACGAGGACCTCGGGATCGCTCATGGGGCCGGAA
>CAIYXO010000873.1 GCA_903930165.1 uncultured Verrucomicrobiota bacterium
AAGAGCGCGATGCGCGGGGTGGGGAGAGGGTCTCCCGGCTTGAAGTAGGAATGGGAACGCAAAGCGGGCTGGCTCTGGCCCTTGGGGAGCGCCTCGATCCAGGAGACGATGTGGGGAGGCACGGACTGGACACGGCGGCCGACCAGGTGGCTCGAGTCGGGCGACCAATGGATCTCGGAGACGTAGGCGTTGGAGAGGGTGCCGTCCGAGGTGAGGGCCCGCGAGGTTCCGTTGGTTCCCCGGAGGTGGAGATTGAAGTTCGTGATGAACGCGGTCCAACGGCCGTCGGGGGAGCTTCCCGGCGCCTTGGCTTCCCGACGTTCGGTGGGACGCTCCACGGCGGACTTGGGACGGCTGCTGCCGAGGAAGACGGCGCGGCCGGGTTCCTCGGTGGCGAGGAACGCGTCCACGGTCCGGCCTTCGCGGTCGGTCCCGATCCAGACATGGCCGGCGAACGTGTGTTGGCGTCGTTCGGTGCCCGGCCGGAGACGGCCATAGGGACGGCTGACACCCTGGTCGTCCAGCCACGACAACTCGACGTCGTCGCCGGTGCGGTTGACGAAGGTCAGCTCGGTCTCCCCGCCGGTCGTGCGGGATCGGCGCGGGGTGGGACGGCCCTGGAGCGGTTGGAGTTCCGAAGGAGGTCGGTCGTCCTTCCTGGGCTCAAGCTTCGGCAGGGAAGTGATCCAGGAAGATCCACCGGCCCGGAATCGGAGGGTGCGGAGGCCGTTGGTGGAGTCGACGGCGACATCCTCCAGCGGGAGAGCGTCCGGAACGAGGTTGGTCCCGAGTTCGCGTCCGAGCGCGCGGGCCAATTCCGCGGCGTCAAAAAGCGGTTCCCGGCGTCCCTCGGGCAGGGAGACGAACACCCACTCACGGGTGCCCGGTCCGGTCTGGACGCGGTACCAGAAACCGGATTTGTCCGTGAGCCACTGGGGGCGGATGCCGGTGCGGAACACCGTGTCCCGGGTCCGAGCCTCGACGGAGAGGGCGCGTTCGTAGTCCGACTTGGAGCCCTGGGCGCCGAGACGGAACACCAGGGAGAACAGCACCAGCAGGAGACATCCGCTTCGCATGGGGACCGATTCTGGCCTCGCTGGCGGAGGGGTCTTGCTGCACCCTCCCGACATGTCCGCCAAAGTGCGCACAGAGAGCACCGGGAGCGCGGCGCTGCTGGAGAACCTGCCGGTGGGGGTCCTTGCGGAGCTGTTCGAACATGTGCCCGACACGGCGTTCTTCGTGAAGGACACCCTCGGGAGGTACGTCGCGGTCAACACCTCCATGGCGGAGCGCGTCGGCGCCTCTTCCACGCGCCAGCTTCATGGACGGACCGTCCGGGACTTCTATCCGACCGACCTCGCCGAAAGGTTCGCGCGGCAGGACGAGGCGGTGCTGCGGAGCGGACGTCCGATTCTCGACACGTTGGAACTCCATTGGTACCCGCGCCGGAAGACGGGCTGGTGTTTCACCACCAAGCTTCCGCTGCGCGACGGCGCGGGTCGGATCGTCGGTGTGGTGGGCGTTTCGCGGGATCTCCACGCCCCGGCTGGCACCGGCCAGATCCCGCCTGGATTGATCAAGGCGCTGGACTACCTGGAGACGCAGTATTCGGAACCGATGTCGCCCGCCTCGCTGGCGCGCATGGCCGGTCTGCCTCCCGTGCGGTTCGCCCGCATGATCAAGCGGCTTTTCCGGATCACCCCGAGCCGACTGATCTCGCAGACGCGCCTGGCCGCGGCCTCGCGCATGCTGGAGGACACCGGGAAGCAGGTGGCCGAGATCGCCCACGCCAGCGGGTTCTACGACCACAGCGCCTTCACCCGCGCGTTCCGGTCGGCCACGGGCGCCACGCCGAGCGAGTACCGCCGCAGCCGACGGGCCGAGCGAGGCGGGTGAGGTCCTTGTTGCCGTGCCCGTGGGACCGTTCCGCGGGACTGGCTGGGCCCGCGGCCGGAATCGGGCTCAGGGCAGGGCGCGGGCCCGGAATCCGATGATTCCTCCTATGGGGCGTTGGACTCCCGTGATGAACGGATGGCAAGGCTGGTTGCGGATCTCGGAATCGCCCTCTCCGTCGTCGAAGACGAGCGTCACCACGCTGCCGCCATCCATGTTGATTGCGTCGTGGGCGCCGATCTGGCGCATCATCTCTCCCGTCTCCACCGGGGTGGCTCCCTCGCTATAGCCCGGTTGCCGGCCGTCCACGACCAACCAGTAGAGATACCGTCCATCCTCGGAGACGCCGGCCACCGAGGCGGCCTCGGGCTCATGCCGTTCGTATTGGTTCGTCTTGCCGAAGAGGTTGATCCACATGCCCCCCACGCCCGCGAGGGCGTTCGGATGGTTGGTCATCGGGTTCGAGTGCCGGTAGAGCACGGCTCGGCGGTCCTTGAGGATGAGCAGGGAGTCGAGGTTCGGAGCCTGGGGCGAGAACTGGTGGCCGCCGTCGATGCCCAGGCTGTCCAGGCGGACCGCGACTCCCGGAAAATAGGGAAACGGGGTGAAGGAACCGGCACTCATCGCCACCTGCAGTCCGTTGCGGAGAAGGAAATCCGAAGGGTAGATCGTCTTCAGCACGCCATCCGATGGGTCCGGGGAATGGACGACGGCCTCGATTCCCGGGGCCTGGAGATCGATGCGGACGGCGTGGGCCTTCATCGGGCGCGGCCTGGAGAAGTTGGCCCGCCGGGCGTCCACCCCATGGAAGATCGGCGTCCAGGGCTCCCATCCTTCCTCCGGGGCGGGCCACGACTCGGTGAAGCGCGGCCGGGGAAGGTTCGGAAGGAACCAGAGACACGCCC
>CAIYXO010000874.1 GCA_903930165.1 uncultured Verrucomicrobiota bacterium
GTATTCGGCCAACAGCGGGGTCGCGGCCGGCACGGCGTTGGTCGTCGTCGGCAGGAGGCCGGCACGCAGGAAGGCGTCGAGGAAGCCCTGCTCGGCGGCGGAAAGGGAACCGGTCCGCCAGGCGGCCACCGCGGCATGGAGTCGCGAACGGAGACGGTCACCCCACGAGCGGAGGTCCGGAGGGGCCTGTTGTGCGTCCCACCAAGCCGCAGCCGGAACCGGCGATTCGGGGTTCGCGCCGGCGTCGTGGAACACGACCTCCATCACCCCGAACCACGAACGTCCGCCCGGCCCCGATGGCGAACGGTCGCGGGAAGTCACGTCGTCCGCGGTGGCGAACTCGAGGTAGGCCGTCGAGCCCTTGCGGTAGGCCGTGTCGAGGCGGACCCAGGTGGGGGCGTCGGAGTTCAGGTTGGACTGCGGGAAGATGTTCCCCTGGCCGATCGGGTAGCCGTCCGGGATCAGACGGACACGGGCGCCTTTCCCGCCGACCACGCGGACGCTGATGCGGTCGGTCTCCACGCGGAACCGGGGCGAGGCGAAGACGCCGTTGTGCCGCTGCGAGAGGCGGTGGCTGTACACGCCGACCGGCAGCAGGCCGACGACGACCGAAGGTCCGGAGGGTTCGACGGCGAACTCACCGGGGAGCCCGAACGACTCCGGGGGGTTGGCGCCATATCGGAACCAGTCCGCGAAGCCGCCGCCGGTGAAGTCCCAGCGGGGACGCAGCGGTCCCTCCCTGAGTCGCCGCAAATCGGCGCCGCGGAGCGCAACCTCCGCCACGCGGGCGTTCCAGTTCGTGCCGAACGCTTCGGCCGCTCCAAGGCGACGCAGGTCGGAAAGCGGATGCCGGTCGTCGCCGACGGCCTTGTCGAAGGACGCCTGCCAGCGGTTCCTCTCCGCGAGGCGCTCCGCGAAGTCGGGCACCGAACGGCCGAGCTCGCTCCGGAGACCGGCGAGTTCCCGTTCGGCCACCGTCACTTCCGCCCGCCGCTCCGGGGGCAGTGCCGCCATCCACTGTTCACGGGAAACCTGCCCCGGGCCGGAACGGAACTCCGCACGGATCTCCGCCGCGGTCAGGGCCCGGTCGAAGAGCCGCGCCTCGTCGATGGCGCCCGCCAGGAACGCGGCGCCGCCTCCCGTGTGACGTCGTCCCAACAGCACCCGCGCACCGCCGGAAGTGAAAGTTTTCAAGGCCGACGGCCGGTAGGGCGTGCCATACGGCTCGCCGTCGCGGAAAAGCGCGATCGTCCCGTCGGCCCGGTACACGACGGCGACATGGATCCGCGTCTCCGGCTTCGCGGTCTCGTCCTTCCCACCCACGGGACGCGTGCGGGCGAATCCCTCGCTGCCGGCCATCCACCGACGCGGCTCGCCTTCGCCGAAGACCATGGAGTCGAACTCGCCGCCGTTCAGGGTCTCCACCGTCACCACCCCGCCGCCCCGCTGCGCCGTGTCCGCAAGGAACACCCAGGCCTCCAGCGTCTTCTCGGAAATTCCGCGTCCCAGCGGCGGTGTCCGGAGGAAGGCCCCGCGTCCATCGAGGACCAACCGGCCCTCGCGCACCACGGCCCCGCCTTCCAACGTGCCGTTCAGCGTGCCCACGGAATCGCGTCCGTCGGCGTCGAAGGTCCATGCGGCGAGCGGGCGGGGAGCCTCGGGCGACAAGGAGCCGGGGACCGCCTTCACCCCCGCGTCGGCCGCGGCCCGACGGCCTTCGGCCTCCAGTTCGGCCAACCGCTTCTCCATCGCGAGGATGGACCGGTGGACCGTTTCGCCGGGGATGGCCGTGCGGGCCGCCGCGGCCGGGTCGCCCGCGGCCACGGCCCGGTCGACAAGCGGGTCGACGGCGCGTTCCCACGCCTCGCCCAGGACGCGGCGCAGATCGTTCCGCAACGCTTCCAGCGGTTCGCGGTTCACCCGGAGGCGCTCCGGAAGGTCGATGGACAACCTCGTCGCGCGCACGCTGGCGAACACGCCGTGCAGCGCCGCGTAGTCGTGGTCGGCGATCGGGTCGAACTTGTGGTGGTGGCAGCGCGCGCAGGAGGTCGTGAGGCCCTGGAACGCCTTCGACACGACGTCGATCTGGCTGTCCACGACCTTCATCTGCTCGTCGAGGGTGTCCACGGGATTGAACCCGTGCTCGACCAGGCGGAAGTGGGCCGTGCCGATGCGCGACTCGTCGACGCCCTCGGCCGGATCGGTCCTCGGGTCGGGGAGCAGGTCGCCGGCGATGTGCTCGCGGATCAGGCGGTCGAGCGGGACGTCGGCGTTGAAGGCGCGGACGAGGTAGTCGCGGTAGCGCCAGGCGTCGGGGATGTCGGGGTCGCCTTCGCTGCCGTGGGTCTCGGCGAAACGCACGAGGTCCATCCAGTGACGCGCCCAGGTCTCGCCGAAGCGGGGCGACGCCAGCAGGCGGTCCACCACCCGTTGCCGCGCGCCGTCCGCGGAGTCCGCGGCAAACGCCTCGGTCTCCTCCGGCGTCGGAGGAAGTCCGGTCAGGAGGAAGGTCGCCCGACGGAGCCAGGTCCGACGGTCGGCGTCGCCCGACGACGTGAGGCCCTTCTCCTCCATCCTGGAGCGGAGGAAGCGGTCCACCGGATGCGCGGACCACGCGGCGTCCTTCGGCGAGGGGACTTTCGGCTCCGCCACCGGACGGAAGCTCCACCAGTCGCGTCGCCGTTCGAACGTGGACTCCCACACGGCGCCGGACGCGGAAGCGTTGCCCGTTTCCAGGACTGGGGCCGTGTCGCGGGGATCGCTCGCCCCGGCGTCGATCCAGGCCGCGAGGTCCGCGACGGCCGCGTCGGGAACACGCGGCCGGTCCTTCGGCATCGCCTCGACCCCGGAGTCATGCCGTACCGACCGGACCAGGAGGCTCTCCGCGGACTTCCCCGGAACAACCGCCGGCCCGCTCTTTCCTCCCCGACGGAGCCCATCCCGGGTATCGACCCTCAGCCCCCCCTTCTGCTTCTCCGGTCCGTGGCATTCCACGCACTCGGAGTGCAGCAGGGGCCGGATGCGGCGCTCGAAGAAGTCCGTGGTGGCGGCGTCCGCGGACCCGGCACGGGCCGACACCGAACCGGCAACCAACATCCCGGCGAGGAAGAGCCTCCCTTTGATGAGGGGACGCGGCTTCGGCTTCGTGGAGGAATTGGAGTTCACCCGGGATGACTCCCAGGTGTCCGTCGTCGGAAGGAACCGGGGATTCCGTTCAGTACCGGAGCGCGGCCCGGGGTGTCAGCCCGAAACGCCGAAGGACGGCATTTATGGGGCGGCCGGTCCGACGCGGTCCTGCGAAACGGGCCACGCTGCGAACGCCCCGGCGCTCACGCCGCCGGATTCGAGACACGTGCGATCTGTTCCGCCAGGCGGATGGCGGCCTCCATGCTGGAGGGATCCGCGAGCCCCTGCCCGGCGATGTCGTAGGCGGTGCCGTGGTCGGGAGACGTCCGGACGAACGGGAGCCCCAGCGTCCAGTTCACGCCGTTTTCGAAAGCGATCATCTTCAGGGGCACCAACCCCTGGTCGTGGTACATGGCGACCACCGCGTCGTAGTCGCCCCGGAACACCCGATGGAACAGGGTGTCTGCGGGGAAAGGACCGTGGACGTCCACTCCCGCGGCCTTGGCCAGTTCGACGGCGGGACGGATCACCTCGATTTCCTCGCCACCCAGGAGCCCGCCTTCGCCGGCGTGGGGATTGAGGCCGCAGACGCCGACCCGATGCCGCGGCAATCCGAGGAGCCGGCAGGCGTCGGCCGCGAGGGCGATGGCGTCGAGGATCCCGTCGCGGGTCAGGGATTCCGAAACCACCGAGAGCGGGACGTGGGTGGTGGCGAGGGCCACCCGCAGCCAACGTCCGCGGTCGTCGTGGCCGAGGAGCATCATGGCGAACCGTTCCGTGCCGGACAGTTCGGCGAGGAACTCCGTCTGGCCGACGAAGGGCGTCCCGGTGCGGAGGATGGCCTCCTTGCTGACCGGCGCTGTGACGAGGGCCTGGAATTCACCGGCGAGGCAGCGGCGAGTCCCTTCGGACAGCGACTCCAGGGCGGAGAGGGCGGCGCGCGGATCCCCGGCGGGCAAGCCTGCGGGAAGGATGTCCTCTCCCACCGGAAGCCGATAGACACGGCACGGTTCGGATTCGGCTCCCCGCCATTCCGGAAGGTCCGACTCCAGGCCCATCAGGCCGCACATCCGGGACGTCGCGCCCGGGTCTCCGATCATGACGTACCGGGTGTCGGAATCCTCCCCGGCGAGCCGGGCGACCGCACGGAAGGCGACCTCGGGGCCGACACCGGTGGTGTCGCCGAGGGTGATGCCGAGGATCATCGCGTTCGCGTGGGAATTCCCGGCCGGGAGGACGGGATCAGAAGTAGCGGACGAAGGCCTTCTTGCGCATGCGGGTCAGCCACTGCTTCTGCAGGCGCTGGCGTTCGGAGTCCTTGAGGGTGGTCTCGACCTCCTGGCGCACCTCGGCAAGCGGCTTCACGCCGGCAGGCTGCTTCTCCTCGACCTTGAGCAGGAAGCGGGTGCCCTGGATCTCGAGCACCTCGCTCAACTGGCCGGGCGGCAGGGCGAACGCCACCTTGCGCAACTCCTCGCGCAGCGAGTTCTCCTCGGTCCATCCACGGTCGCCGCCCTTGAACCGCCGGGCGTCGTCCGACAGCTCGTCGGCCACCTTGCCGAAATCCTCGCCCGCCTTGAGCCGTTGCACCGCGGTCTCGGCGATCTTCACCGACTCGTCCGGCGCGTGCTTGGCGCGGTCGATCACGATCATGCGCAGCTTCACCCGGTTGCCCACCTTGTACTTCGACGAATTGGTCGCGTAGTAGTTCTCGATCTTCTTCGGGGAGATGGTGAGTTCGTCGCGGATGTTCTTGAGGGTCATCTGGAAGATGATGAAGTCCTCCTTCTCGTCCTTCTTGAACTGCTCGTAGGTGCGGTTCTCGGCCCGAAGGGTCTTGGTGAGCGCCACGCGGTCCCCGCCGAAGTCCTTCTTCACCCGCAGCTTGATCATGTCGTCGATCAGGGAGTCGGGGAAGCCGTAGCCCTTCTCCTTGAACTCGTCGACGATCAGCTGGCGGTCGATGAGCTGCTCGAGCTGGTCCTCGAGGATGCGGGCGCGACGCTTGAGGTAGTCGTCTTCGGTCGTCGCCGTGCGTGCCGCCGCGGCGAGCTCTCGCTGGGCGCTGCCGAGCACGTGGTCGCGGGTGATGACCGTGTCGTTGACGATGGCTTGGATGCCGTTGAACGGCACCGGCACCTGTCCCCGGACGGATGCGGCGGCCAGACCGATCGCGGCCGCGAACACCCACAGACGATTCCGAATCATGGGCGCCAGCCTAGGAACCGCCTCCGGAAGGGTCAACCGGGCGATGAAGGCGGAGGGGAACGGCGCGCAGGTCACGTTTCGATGTCGGAAGGCGAAGCGCCTTGACCGGGTCGCACGACAAACGCGAAGGAGGGGACGTCCCGCAGGCTTCCGAAGCGGCTTCACTCCATGCTCACCCACGGCCCCATCCAAAGAGCCCTCCGCCATGAGGGCGGCCTGACCCGACGACTCTTCCTCGCGCAGGCCGCCGCCATCGCCACGCTGCCCGCATTCGCCGCCGCCCGGCCTGGCCCGGTCGGCCGTCCCACCTTCGACACCGATCCGTTCCGGCTCGGTGTGGCCTCAGGGGATCCGTCCGAGGACGGCATGGTCCTTTGGACCCGGCTCTGCCCGCGTCCGCTGGAACCGGACCACGGGATGCCGCCGGAGGCGGTCGCCGTGCGTTGGGAGATCGCGGAGAACGAATCCATGAGCCGCGGGGTGCGGCGTGGGACGACCCTGGCGACACCCCAGTTGGCCCATTCGGTGCACGTGGAGGTGGCCGGGCTGCGTCCGGGTCGCACCTACTGGTACCGCTTCCATGCGGGCGGGGCGACCAGCCCCGTCGGACGGACCCGCACGCTGCCACCAAGCGAAAGCATGCCGGCGAAGCTGCGTTTCGCGTTCGCCTCCTGTCAGCACCTCGAGCATGGCCACTTCACGGCCTACCGGCACATGGCGGCGCAGGACCCCGACTTCGTGGTCCACCTCGGCGACTACATCTACGAGGGCCCCGGCAAGGAAGGCCAGGTCCGCCGGCACACGGGTCCGGAGAAAGGTCGGTTGCAGACGCTGCGCGACTACCGGATCCGCCATTCCCAGTACCGATCCGATCCCGACCTCCAGGCCATGCACGCGCGGTGTCCGTGGTGGGTGACCTGGGACGACCACGAGTTCGACAACAACTACGCGAACACGGTTCCCGACAACAAGGACACCGACCCGGCGACCTTCCTGATCCGGCGAGCGGCGGCGTACCAGGCGTACTACGAGGCGATGCCGCTGAGGTCCTCCTGCATTCCCGCGGGACCGGACCTCCGTCTCTACCGGGGCATGAAGTTTGGTAGTCTGGCGGAGTTCCAGATCCTGGACACCCGCCAATACCGGACCGACCAACCGAATGGTGACGGGCCCAAGCCGTTGAACGCCGCGGCCCTCGATCCCGCGAACAGCCTCCTCGGGCGCGAACAGCGCCACTGGCTGGATAGCCGGCTGATCGCATCGCAGGGACGTTGGAACGTGATCGCCCAGCAGGTCATGATGGGCATGGTGGCCAGGGTTCCGAAGGCCGACGGAGCGGAACGGACGTACTCCATGGACCAATGGCCCGGCGCCGCGCACGAGCGCATGGCGCTGGCGAGGTTCTGGCAGGACCGCCGCATCCCCAACCCGGTGGTCCTCACCGGCGACATCCATTCCAATTGGGTCAACGACCTCCGCGTGGACGACCGGATCGGCGATTCGCCGGTCGTGGCCACCGAGTTCGTCGGCACCAGCATCAGCAGCGGCGGCAAGGGCAGCCTCGCAGAAGTCGAGTCGGGGAAGCTGCAGGCCGAAAACCCCTGCGTCCGGTTCTTCTCCCGCGAACGCGGATACGTCCTCTGCACGGTCACCCCCGAACTGTGGAGCAGCGACTATCTCACCGCCGAGGACGTGACCCAGCCCAACCGACCGGTGGTCCTCCGCAGGTCGTTCGTCGTCGAGTCGGGCAAGGCCGGCGCCATCAAGGCCTGATCCTTGCGCGGAGCGGGCGCCGGCTGCGACGGGGGCGCAGGTTTGTCTTGGATGCGGGTTCGGCGCCGAAGAGGTTCACGGTACGCGTGGCCAACAAGTTCAACTTCCAGCTCCGCAGCGAGGACCGGCGACGGCCGTTCCCGCACAAGGTCATCGTCGGCCAAGGGGTGAACGAGTCGATCCGCCACGTCGCGTTCAAGTTCCTGGCCTACCTGCTCTTCTTCCGCGAACGCATCCAGATCGAGACCGACGTCCAGAACGACAACATCCCCTTCCTTCCGGACTTGGCGGTGCTCGCCTATGACATGCGGCCGATCCTGTGGGTCGAGTGTGGCGAGTGCACGGTCTCCAAGCTGCACAAGCTGGCGGTGAAGTGTCCCGACGCGGAGATCTGGGTGGTGAAGCGCTGCCGCGAGGATGCCGAACACCTCCTGGCGGCCATGGAGAAGGAGGACCTCCGGACCGGGCGCTATGGCGTGGTGGCCTTCGAGCCGGAGTTCTTCGACGAGGTCTGCGGCCTCATCGCGGAGAGGAACTCCGTCACCTGGTACCGGGGCGGCTTCGATCCGGCGGAAATGCAGTTCGAGCTGAACGGGCTCTGGTTCGAGACGACCTTCGAGATCCTACGCCGCTGAGGCCGGTCCGTCGGCCCGACGGCGGATTTCCCGGATGGCCCACGCGGCGTGCTCCGCGACCAGCGGCTCGGGGTCGGAGGCGGCCCGCTCCAACACCGGCAGGTCGGCGACGGTGCCCGTGTTGCCGAGGGCGACGCAGACGTTCCGGAGCAACCCGCGGCGTTTCGTCCGCAGGATCGGGGTCCCGGCGAACAGGCGCTTGAATCCCGCGTCGTCGAGGGAAAGCAGCCCCGCCAGCGACGGCCGGGCCAGGTCCGTGCGCCGGTGTTCCCGCATCAGCGCACCCTCCCGTGCGAAGCGGTTCCAAGGGCATGCCGCGAGGCAATCGTCGCAACCGTAGATGCGGTCGCCCACCAGCGGCCGGAGCGCCTCCGGAATGGAGTCCTTGAGCTCGATGGTGAGGTACGAGATGCAACGTCGCGCATCGAGGGTGAAGGGTGCGGGAAGGGCGCCGGTGGGACAGGCGTCCAGGCAACGGGAACAGGAGCCGCAGCGGTTGTGTTCCGGGACGTCGGGCTCGAGTTCGAGCGTGGTGAGCACCTCGGCGAGGAGGAACCAGTTGCCGTGCTTGCGGGAGATGAGGTTGGTGTGCTTCCCGACGAACCCGATCCCGGCGCGCTGGGCGAGATCCCGCTCCAGGAGCGGTCCCGTGTCGACGTACCACAGCGAACGGGTGCCGGGGCCACCCAACACGTCGATCTCGGCGGAGAGTGTCCGGAGCGGCGATGCGAGCACGTCGTGGTAGTCGGCATGCCTTGCATACCGCGCGACCACCCCGGCGCCCGGTGGGACCTGTTCCGGCTCCGGTCCGTGGTAGCTGACGGCGAGGGCGACGACGGTGCGGATGCCAGGCAGCACGAGTCCGGGATCGACGCGCCGCTCGGCGTTGCGCGCCATCCACGACATCCCGGCATGCCTTCCCTCCTCGAGGGCCGCGAGGAACCGGCCGGCGGAAGCCGGGGGCTGGGGGCCGGTGATGCGGCAGGCGTCGAATCCGAGTTCGATCGCCCGGCGGCGGACGGTTTCCTTCATGGGGACGGCGTTCCCCCGGATCAACCCGGGGAGTTCGCGGCCGACTTCAGCAGCAAGGAGGCGACAAGGCCACACCGCTCGCCGTTGCGGAGTTCGAGTCGTCCCTGACAGGCCTCGACGCAGGTCTTCACGATCGCCAGTCCCAGGCCGGTGCCACCGGTCTCGCGGGAACGCGCGAGGTCCGGACGGTAGAAGGGTTCGCCCAGCCGGGGGAGGCTCTCCGGAGGAACGCCCGTGCCGGAGTCGGCCACGGAGAGGCGAAGCGTCGAGTCCGGGGATCCGATCGCGGCGATGGTGATCGGACCGGCGGAACCGGCGTGGCGGAGGGCGTTGCGGACCAGGTTCCCGAGGGCCCGGGCCAACAGCTCGGGATCGCCCAACACCTCGAGGCCGCCAGGGACCTCCACGACGAAGCCGGCCGCACCTGGTGCCTCGCGGTCGAGCACGCGGTCGACCAAAGGACGCAACGGAACGACTTGGAGCGGAATCTCGCGGGCGCGGAGACCGGCTTTGGAGAACTGGAGGAGCTCGTTGACCAGGCTGGACATGTGACGGACCTCCTCTCGGACGTCCTCGACGTACTCCCGTTGCGTGGCGTCCGACCGCTGTTCGAGGACGCCGAGCGCCATCTCCATCCGCGCCAGCGGGGAACACAGCTCGTGGGCGATGTCCCCGAGGAACCTCTTCTGGCCGCCCACGTAGCCGTCGAGTCGGGCGGCCATGCGGTTGATCGCGGCACCGAGCCGCCCGAGTTCGTCCCCGCGGTCGTCGGTGACCTGTTCGTCGAAGCGTCCCTCCGCAATGGTCTCGGTCACGCGCGACATGCCCGAGATGGAACGGGTGATCCCACGCACGAACGGGATCCACCAGAGGATGGAGAGCAGCACGGCGCCGGAACCGGCCCAGAGCCATGGACGCACGTCGAAGAAAAGCCCTCCGCCGGACCAGGAGTCGGAAACCAGGACCAAACGGATCGGACCTCGGGCCTTGGGGACGAAGAGCGTACCGCCGGCGACGAGCCAATACCGAACCGGTTCGCCGGCACGCAGCAACGCCCGAGGCGCCTGGGGCGGAAGACGTCGTCCACCCTCCGGACCCTGAAGATCGTCGGGCGACATCCCGTGAGGCGGATCCATGGGGCCACCGAACCCCGGCGGGGGACCACGCCGCTCACCGCGGGGCCCGGCGGAGCCTCCGCCCGTAGGACGGAGCCGATGGACCACCTCCTCCGGCACCTCCAGCTTCGGTCCAGCCATCCACTGGCCGTCGTCCCGGAGGAGCACGGCGTTGATCGAATAGGCGTTCGTGAACCGCGCAAGTGCGGGCTCCCATTCGGACTGAGGCCGATCTCGGAGCTCCGACATCAGGACTTCAGCGGCCCGCTGGGCCCGCTCCCCGACCAGCCCGAGCATCAATGGCTCGATGCGGAACTCAGTGAGCAGAACCAATCCGATCACCACTGCCAGCAGCAGGAGATTCAGCACCAGCCAGACCAGGATCCTTCCAAGGAGGGGCAGGCGGAGGCTCATGGCAGGTCCTCGGGATCGACCATCATGTAGCCGGCGGACCGGAGCGTGCGGATGAAGCGCGGGTTCTTCGGGTCGTCGTTCAGCTTCTTCCGCAGCGCCGAGATGTGGACGTCGATGGACCTGTCGAAGACGTCGTAGTCGCGGTCGCGGATCTCGTCGAGAAGGGCCTCGCGGCTCTTGACCCGGCCCTTGGCCTTCGCGAGGGAGGACAGCAGGTCGAACTCGACCGGTGTCAGCGTGAGCGGATGGTCGTCGAGCACCGCGGTGCGCGACGCCGGACGCACCCGAAGGGGACCGACGACCCACTCCTCAAGCGCTTCCGTTCCGGGCGGGGCGCCGCGTCCGACACGACGTGTGACGGCCCGGAGACGCGCCAACAGCTCGCGCGTGGAGAACGTCTTGGGAAGGTAGTCGTCGGCGCCGATCTCCAATCCGACGATCCGGTCCGCCTCGTCACCCCGGGCCGTGAGCATCAGCACCGGGAGGTCGGTCTTGGCGCGGATCCGCTTGAGCACCTCGAACCCGTCCAGGCCGGGAAGCATGAGGTCCAGGATAACCGCCTGCCAACCGGGCTCGAGCGCGCGCTCCACACCTTCGGGTCCCGTGTGGACCGCTTCCACCGCGTAGCCCATCGGAAGCAGGTAGTCCCGGATCAGACGGCACAGCTTCCGGTCGTCGTCGATGACGAGTATCCGCGGGGTTCCGGGTGGCGGACTGGGGGCGTGGGTGTTCATGGGATCGGCCTCTGGCGTTCCCGGATTAATCCATCGGA
>CAIYXO010000875.1 GCA_903930165.1 uncultured Verrucomicrobiota bacterium
GCCTCCTGTCCCGGGACCCGCGGGAACACGTGGGTGAACGGGGTTCCGGTCTCGCCGGCGTGGCATCCGTTGCACGTGTTCAGCGAGAACTTGTGCCGCAGGTCGCCCGGGAGGCTGGATCCGGCCGGGGCCGGGCCGTCCCAGAAGAACTGCTCGGTGGCCATCGGGGCGGAACCGCCGAGGAACGGGACCATCGAGCGGCCCGGGCTCCGCCATTGGAGCGGGACGACGTGGGTCTCGCGCTGGACCTCCGCGGCGTTGGCGAGGACGTACTCCGCGACGATGGCCTGGCGGTTGTGGGCGATCGCGGGGGTCTGCTTCGCGGTGACCTGGCGGAGCCATCCGGCGTCGCTGTCGTTGGAGAAGATCCGCCACTCGCGCATCTCCCAGGGTTCACGGAGGAGCTCGTTGGCGCGGAGCTGGCTCAGGGCGCTCTGGTTCGGCTTGCGGGACGGATCGGCGCCGGCCGCGGTGAACTGCTCGGTGATGCGCTGCAGCGCGGAGTTGAACGCGGGGCCGAAGGACATCCGGCTCAGGTTGTACCACTCGGTGCCGTATTCCTTGATCTCCTGGCAGGTGCGCTTGGGCACGCCGTATTCGAAGATGACGGTGAACTGGGAGGCGTCGCACACGTTGTTGGTGTTGCCGCCGCCGCCGCCACCGCCATAGCCGGAGGGCGGCTGGCCGCCGCCGGTGCCGCCGCTGAAGGCGTTCGGGATGAGGCAGAACACGAAGCGGCCCTCGCCGCCGACGTTCGACGGATTGCACGGATCGTCGCCGTTGACCACGCCGTAGCCGGGGTTTCCGCGCAGGTCGACACGGTTCACGATCGCCAGGAGCCGGAACGGGGCGATGGAGAGATCGAGCGGGCGATCCGGACCGCCGCTGGCGGCCTCCCAATCGTTGATGACCTGGGCGAGGATCTCGGGTTCACGATGGTGGACCGTCTCGAAGTTGATCTCCTGGTTCTTCTGCCAGCTGCGGACCCAGCGCCTTGCGAAGTCGCCGGGCTGGATGCCGGTGACCGGCTGGTTGCAGATGTCGGAAAGGAGCTTCCCAAAGGTCCAGGCTCCCATGCGGGTTCCCGTTCCGGTGCAAGGGTCGAAGGTGCGGGCCGGATCCTCGACCACCGAGAGGTCCGTGATCATGAGCGACTTGTTCCAGAACGCGGGGCGCTCGTTGAGTCCGCCCTGGCCCGGGGGAACGCCGTTGGTGAAGACGACCGGGTCGCCGTTGGAGTTGGTGATCACGATGCCCCCGCCCGTGGTGATGTTGGTGAAGGTGATGTTGGTGAAGCAGACGAGGTTGGTGATGAGGATCTCCTCGAAGATGGGCCGGGGATCGCCGACGGACAGGATGTTCGTGCGGCAGACGAAGTTGGTGACGAAGACGTTGGTGAAGACCGGGAAGTCGTCGACCACCAGGGTGTTGGTCCTGCAGAGGACGAGCGGGAAGGTGCGGGTCTCGAAGATCGGCTGTTCCGGGCTGACCATCACGGCGTTGGTGGTGCAGATGTTGGTGATGATGGGACCGCCGCCCGGGAGGAGGATCGATTCGCAGCGGACCTCCGGCACGAGCTCCACCACCTCGATGGGGACGAGGTGGAGGTTGGTGTGGAGGGTGATGCCGTTGGTGAAGAGAGTGTTCGTGAAGCACATCGTCACCGGCGGGATGAAGCCGGGAGCGGCCGGATCCTTGATGACCGAGCCGGACCCGTTCGGGACGTCGGTGCAAACGACCACGTTGGTCCAGGGGATGCCGGTGGACATCTCGGTGACGACGACATTGGTGGCGAATCCGGGGCGGATGCGGGGCACCAGGTTGGTGGTGCAGATGTTGGTGAGGATGCCGCTGGCGCCCGGGTCGAGGATCACGGTGCGGCAGAACACCTCGTTGCGGAACTCCGCGGGACGCAAGCCCACGAGTACGTTGGTCTGGACGAGGTTGGTGAAGCACTCGACGAAGGTTTCCGTCCGGGGGTTGCCGGGGCGCAGGAGGATGTTGGTCGAGGTGACCACCGGGTGGCAGTCGATGTTGGTCACCAGCGTCGGATCGCCGAAGCGGACGAAAACGTTGGTGGTGGTGACGAACGGGCGGCAGTCGATGTTGGTGAGAGAGAGGCGCTGGACGGTCTTGGGGAGGCCTGCCTGACGGCTCAGTGTCTTGCGGAGGGCCTCCGGGCCGACGCCGGCGTTGGCGCCCGAGCCGAATCCCTCGAAGGGCGAGGGGAAGACCTGCACGCGTTCACCGCGGTCGAAGGCCCCGGAGTCGAATCCGGTCAGCCCGTGCTCCGCGGCGAGGCCGCGGCCGGTGAAGGCGCCTTGCACCTGGAACTCGGGCGGCAGCGACTGGAAGAACTGGTTGGCGCCGGTGAAGTCGTCGAGATCGATCATCACAGGCGCGGTGAACACGCCGTCGTCGGGCGTGGAGTCACCCGCGGTACCGTCGTCGCGGAACTGGAGGACGTCGCCGTTGTTGAGCAGCGGGAACTGGCGTGGCGGATTCTGGCCGGGCTGGAGCGTGACCTCCATCAGGGCGTTGCCCCGTGCCGAGGACGCCTTTTTCAGGAACGCCGTGCGGATGCGGACGGGACGCCGCGGATCGCCCTCGATGATGGGCAGGGCCTCCCCTGCGATGCCCCGTTCCATGACGCGGAAGAACTGGGCGCCCTGTTCGAGGGCCGGAAGGCTGGTGGTGCTCGTGCGGACCGGCGGGGCGGTCACGGTCGTCCACGGACCCTGGGGTGTTGGCGCCAACTGCAGGTCGCCGCCGGAGTTCCAGTCGAAGCGGACCTGATTGCCTTCGAAGGTCGGCCTTGCGACACGCGGTGGCGGGTCGGACTGCTGGGCGAAGACGTGGACCGCGACCGCGGCGGCCATCAGCGC